>CAZXBZ010000006.1:0-27044 GCA_964639135.1 uncultured Solibacteraceae bacterium
ATCCTCTCTAGGCGCGGCATCCGCGCCGGCGGAGCCGGACGGGCTTTCGCCCGAAGAACGCCGGGCGCGCGCGACAGCGCAAGAACAGAAGGTTCACGACGCCGTGGATGGATGTCTGGCAAAGATCCGTGAGCATGGCTCGCGGGTTCTGCCCAGCCCGTCGAATCTCGATGGAGCGAACCTGACGCAAGGCTTCCGGGCCGCCCGCGACGCGAATATCGTCTTCGTTCGCGAAACGAATTACAGCCTCGACCGCAGAGTGTTGAAGGATGACGTTTGCGGCGAGATGAACCTCGCGACAGCCCTGATGCTCGAAGCCGCGCTCACCGACGAGATTGCCGGCGCGGTGAAGGCCGCGAAGTAGGACGACAAGACACGGCAAGGCCCAGCGGCCCGCGCGTCACGGGGACTTGCGCGCCGCGATCACTCTCGGCCAGCCGGCCAGATCGCTCCCCACCTCGACGCTCATCCAAGGCGGTCCGGCGAGCATTTGCCTGACGGCATCGAGCCCCTGATAGCCGAGTTCGAACAGCAGCCAGCCCCCGGCGCGCAGCGCCCAGGCCGCCTGCTCCACAACAATTCCGTAGGCTTCCACCCCGGTCTCCCCCCCATAGAGCGCCAGTTCCGGCTCATGCTCTCGCACTTCCCGCTGGAGCACCGCCGCATCCGCCCTGGGGACATAAGGCGGGTTGCAGAAAATCAGGTCTATCCCGCCAGCACCAAGCGCGCCGCCGAAATCGGCGCGGTGCAGGCTTACCTTTGCCCCGAGCTTCGTGGCGTTGTATCGCGCTACGTCCAGAGCCTCGGCGGAGAGATCGCACAAATGCGCGGGCGAGCCGGTTTCGAGGTGGTAGCTAATGCCGATCGCCCCGGATCCGCAGCCGATATCCACGGCGCAATCCACCCTGGGAGCCAGACGAATCGCGGTTTCCACAAGGTGTTCGGTTTCCGGCCGGGGAATCAGCACGGCGCTCGAAACAAAGAAATCACGGCCATAGAACTCCTGCCGGCTGGTAATGTACTGGGTGGGCTTCCCCTCCATCCGCTCGTGCAGATAGCGGCCGTAATGGATCCACGCGGTCTCCGCGAGCTTCTCCTCGGGATGCGCGTACAGGTAGGGCTTTTCCTGGCCAATGGCGTGGCAAAGCAGCACCTCGGCGGTCAGGCGGGCCGGAGAGACTCCGGCGCTCTCAAGAAGCTGGGACCCGTGCTGGAGAGCCGCTTTTAGATCCATTCATTCCGCCGCCGGACGCCTGCGCCTTCAACTTCTCGGCCTGGTAATGGGTGTTGAGCGCGGAGACCACGGGTTCGAGACGCCCTTCCATGATGAGGTCCAATTGATAGAGCGTCAAGCCGATGCGATGATCGGTGAAGCGGTTCTGCGGGAAGTTATAGGTGCGGATCTTCTCGCTGCGGTCTCCGCTGCCGACCATGCTCTTTCTTTCCGCGCCGATCGCGGCGTGCTGCCGCTCCAGTTCCATCTCATACAGCCGGGAGCGGAGAACACGCATCGCTTTCTGCCGGTTCTTGATCTGCGATTTTTCGTCCTGGCAGCTCACCACGGTGTTCGTGGGCAGGTGCGTGATGCGCACCGCGGAATAGGTCGTGTTTACCGACTGCCCCCCAGGCCCCGAGGAACAGAAGGTGTCGATACGGATATCTTTCTCCTGGATGTCGATCTCCACGTCATCCGCTTCCGGCAGGATGGCCACCGTAATTGCCGAAGTATGCACGCGCCCCTGCGTTTCGGTCTCCGGCACGCGCTGCACGCGGTGAACGCCGCTCTCGTACTTCAGCCGGCTGTAGACTTTATCGCCGGAGATCAGCGCGATCACTTCCTTGATACCGCCGACCGAGGATTCGCTCAGATCCGTAATCTCGACCTTCCAGCGGCGCTCTTCCGCGTAACGGGTGTACATGCGGAAGATCTCGCCAGCGAACAGCGTCGCTTCGTCGCCGCCCGTGCCGGCGCGGATTTCGAGCACGACGTTACGCTCGTCGTTCGGATCCCCCGGCAACAGCAGCACCCGGAGCTCATTTTCGATCTCTTCCAGGCGCGGCTCGAGTTCAACGATCTCTTCGTTCGCCATCTCCCGCATGTCGGCGTCGCCTTCCGCCGACATCTGGCGCGCCTGCTGGAGATTCCCGCTGGCGCGCTTCCACTCCCGGTATTTGCTCACCACTTCCTCGAGGTCGCGGTGGCGCTTGGCTACTTTGGTGTACTCCGCCTGGTCGCCGATCAGCGCCGGGTCGCTCATCTGAACCGAGAGGTCGTCGAAGCTCGCTTCGAGTTCCGCGAGTTTTTGTGCGTATTGCATGTACCAGTAAAGGGATGCGCCTCAGGCGATCACGGCTTCGCCGCCCTGCCCGACTTCGAGCATCATGGCGCGCTCAAGCGCGTGGATCGCGACCTCCGCCTGATCGTCGGAGGGAGGCTGGGTGGTAATCCGCTGAAGCCACAGCCCAGGCGCCACCATCAGCGCGAGCAGGCTCTTCCGCCGCTTGGCCGAAAACCGAATCAGTTCGTAGCTAAGACCGGCAATCAGGGGCAGAGTCGCGAGGCGCAAAAGAAACTTTTCGACGAACCCATGCACCGGAAACAGCGTGTAAACGGCAATCGAAACCAGCATCACCACCAGCAGGAAGCTGGTGCCACAGCGGGGATGAAAGGTCGAGAAGCGCTGGGCATTCTCCACCGTCACCGGCTGGCCGCTCTCGAAATTGAAGACCACCTTGTGCTCCGCGCCGTGAAATTCGAAGACGCGGCGGATATCGGCCGTCCGGGAAATGGCAAAGAGGAATCCGCAGAAGATCAGCAGCCGGATGACGCCATCCACCGCGTTGAAGACGAACTGGTTTTCCACCACGGGCGCGTACTTCACCAGCCATTCCGTAAGCACCAGCGGCACGAACTTATAAAGAAACAGGAAGAACACCAGCGAGAACGCGAGGTTGGCCGCCATGAGCCAGCCCGGCACCGTCCCGGCGGGATGCCGCCCTTCGTCCTTGAAGGACTCTCCCTTGCGCTCCGCCTCGAGACGCGCCTCTTCGTGCAGCGCCACATCGGCCGAGAACTTCAGCGCCTTGATCCCGAGCGTCATCGCGTGCCCGAGAGTGGCCACGCCACGCAGGATGGGAAAGCCGAGAATCGGATATTTCTCGCTCAACCGGGGCAGCGGCGTCTCTGCCGTGAGAATCTCGCCATCTTTTTTGCGCACGGCCACGCAATAGCTATGCGGAGCGCGCATCATGACGCCCTCCATCACGGCCTGCCCGCCGACGAGAGTCTCCTCTCCGCTTTCGAGGGCCAGCATCAATTGGATGTGGGTGAAGAGACGGAAAAAGGTTCGGATCACCAGGGAGTCGCTCCTCATCCATTATACTCAGCGCCCCTCGATGGGGTTGCGTCGAAAAAGCGCACGGGGTTGCCGGGCCGCCCGGAATGGCGGTCAGTCTCCCGCCAGGTGCGCCGCCAGCGGGAGACTGACCGCCGGCTGGTAAAATGAATAGTTTCGGAGGTGGTATGGCCGCGAAGCCGCGTCGGAAGTCGGTTGCCTGCAATATCGGGGGGGTCCTGGTGGGCGGGTCGAACCCGGTGGTGGTGCAATCGATGACCAACACCGATACCGCCGATACTTCGGCCACCGCGAACCAGATCATGGAACTGGCGCGCGCCGGTTCGGAGCTTGTCCGGGTCACGGTGAACAACGACGAGGCGGCCCGCGCGGTCCCCCGGGTGGTGGAGACGATCCGCGCGTTTGGTTTCAATACCCCCATTGTCGGGGACTTCCACTATAACGGACACCAACTGCTGAAGAAGTATCCCGATTGCGCGCGAGCCCTGGCGAAATACCGCATCAACCCTGGCAACGTGAACATCGGCCGCAAACACGACGAGAACTTCCGCACCATGATCGAGGCGGCGATCGAATACGACCGGCCCGTCCGGATCGGCGTCAATTGGGGATCGCTCGACAGCGATCTGCTGACACGGATGATGGATAAGAACGCGCGGCTGCCCGAACCCAAGGACGCCCGGGAAGTGACCATGGACGCCATGGTGGAGAGCGCCCTGCGCGCGGCCGAAGCGGCGGAACAATACGGCTTGCCGCACAACTACATCGTGCTCTCCGCCAAAGTGAGCACGGTGCAGGACCTGATCGAAGTGAACCGCAATCTGGCGGCCCGCTGCGAGTATCCGATTCACGCCGGCCTCACCGAGGCCGGGCTGGGCGCGAAGGGGATTGTCGCCACCACCGCGGCGCTTTCTATCCTGCTGCAGGAGGGGATCGGGGACACCATCCGAAGTTCGCTGACCCCGATGCCGAACGGCGACCGCACCGAGGAGGTGCTGGTCTGCCAGCAGGTGCTGCAATCGCTCGGGTTGCGCAGCTTTACGCCTCAAGTAGCGGCCTGCCCCGGTTGCGGGCGCACCACCAGCACCTTCTTCCAGGAGATGGCCGACGAGATCCAGCGCTACCTGCGGGAGCAGATGCCCGCGTGGCGGGAGCAATACAAGGGCGTTGAAGAGTTGAAGGTGGCCGTCATGGGCTGCATCGTCAACGGACCCGGCGAATCGAAGCACGCCGATATCGGCATCTCGCTCCCCGGCACCTTCGAGGAGCCGAAAGCACCGGTCTTCGTGGACGGAAAGCTGCTGAAGACGCTGAAGGGCGACAGGATCGTGCGGGAATTCATCGAGATTCTGGACGGCTACGTAGCCAGGCGGTACGGCGTGCTGGAGCACGCGCCGGTGGAAGCCGGCGGACCGCGATAGTTCGCGAATCAGGGCCGGCCGGGATCGTTCTCGCCGCGAGTCTTCACGGACACATCGGCCTTGGCAAGATTCTGGAGACGCTTCTCGATCTCCTTGCGTTCCTTGACGCCGTCGCCGGCAAGCTCCAGGAACTGTGAATAGGCCTTGCGCGCACCATCGGTATCCCGCATCCGTTCGCGCGCCTCGCCCAGCATCAGATAGGCGTCGAGCAGCGAATCGTCCCATTTGAGGGCTTCCTGAGCGCGCAGCGCGGCGGCCTTGAAGCTGCCCTTCTTGAAATAGAACCTGCCGATCTTGAGCTCTTTTTGCGCTTGCAGCGGGTTGAATGAATACTCCTGGGGCGCGGCAAAAGCCTGATCCTCTTCCGGCGGCAGGGGCGGGGCGGCGTTTTCCGATGGAGCGGACCCGGCCTCCGGAGAATCCGCCGGCGGGGCAGCCTCCTGGGCGGCCAGGCAGGCCGCGCTCAGCAGCGCGATCAGAAGAACGGCATGGAGGCGGCGTGTCACAATTAAATTGTAACGGTACGCGGCCGGGTTGAGACCCCCAAACCGCTATATGGCTGGCATGGATCTTTCCGCCAAGATCGGCACATTTCCCCACGAACCAGGTGTTTATCTGTGGAAGGACGCTTCCGGGACCGTGCTCTACGTGGGCAAGGCGAAGGATCTCCGGAACCGCGTCCGCAATTACCTGACCGAGGACAAGCTGGCGGAGGCGAAGACCGGATCGCTGGTTTCCGAAGCCGCCGATGTTGAATACATCCTGGTGGACAACGAGAAGGAAGCGCTTGCCCTTGAGAACAACCTCATCAAGCAATTCAAGCCGCGCTTCAACGTTCTGCTGCGGGATGACAAGACCTACCCTTACATCAAGCTGACCAAGGAACGCTACCCGCGTGTGTACGTGACCCGGAAGCTGCTGAAGGATGGCTCCACTTACTACGGGCCATACTTTCCGGCGAACCTCGCTCACCGGCTGGTACACTTCATCCACCGTTACTTCAAGATTCCGTCGTGCAAAGTGGATCTGACGCGGAAGCACAGCCACCCGTGCCTGCAATATCACATCGGCAGGTGCCTGGGACCGTGCGTTCCAGGGCTGGTGGACGACGAAGTCTACGCGGCCGCGGTGCGAGACGTCAGGCACTTCCTGGAAGGCAAGACGAAGGAACTGCTGCGCGACCTGCGCCAGCGCATGGAGGCCGCCTCCGAGAGCCTGCGCTTCGAGGAAGCCGCGAGCCTGCGCGACCTGATCACAACCGTTGAGGAAGTGGACCAGAAGCAGAAGATGGCCGCCGCGAGCGGCGAGAACATCGACATCTTCGCGAGCTACGCCGAGCCGCCGCTGGTGGCGGTGAACCTCTTCCATCTTCGCAACGGGCGCGTGGTGGACCGGCACGAATACTTCTGGGAAGACCGCGCGGATTTCGAGGAGCCGGAATTCTTCTCGGCGCTGCTGAAGCAGTTCTATCTCGACCAGCAATTCATCCCCCATATCATTCACGTCCCCGCGGACTTCGAGGACCGCGAGTCGCTTGAGCAGTTCCTGAGCGAAAAGCGAGGCGCCAAGGTGGAGATCCACACTCCGCAGCGCGGCCAGAAGCGCGCGATGGCGGCCCTGGCCGCCACGAACGCGAAGCACAGCTTTGACGCGCGCTTCCGGGTGCTGAGACCCACGAGCACCGCCATCAAGGGCGCGCTGCGCGATGCGCTGAACCTCGAGGAAGCGCCGAGCCGCATCGAGTGCTTCGACATCTCGCACATCCAGGGCGCCGACAAGGTGGCGAGCATGGTGGTGTGGGGAGACGGGCAGATGAGGAAAAGCGACTACCGCAAGTTCATCATCGAAACCGTCGAAGGCAACGACGACTTCGCCAGCATGCACGAGGTGGTGACACGCCGCTACCGCCGCCTGCTCGAGGAGGAGAAACCGCTGCCGGGGCTAATCCTGATCGACGGCGGATTGGGCCAGTTGCACGCCGCCGCGGACGCTCTCGAAGAGCTCGGCATCATCAACCAGCCGCTTGCCTCGATCGCCAAACGCGAGGAGATCATCTACGTCCACGGGCAGGAATCGGAACCGGTACATCTCGACCGTTTCAGCCCGGTGCTGCACCTGGTGCAGACAATCCGCGACGAGGCGCACCGCTTCGCGGTGACCTTCCACCGCGCGCGCCGAAACAAGACGCGCATGGTGACGGAACTGAGCGAGATCCCCGGTATCGGCGCGAAGACCTCGGCCAAACTGCTGCGGCACTACGGCAGCGTGGAGCGCGTGCGCAACGCCACGGAGACCGACCTGCTGCGGGTGGCCGGCCGCGCCGTGGCAAGACGTTTGATGGCGCACTTCAACGAGGCGGGCGCGGCCAAGTAAGCAACCACGCGATATAAACCGGCTCTATTCGGTAATTGAGGTCCGAATAGGGGTGATATTCACGGAGCTTTGTTACATAATGCCGGTACAGCATCCTTTATGCCGGTGGAGAACAATTCCATGAAGACCATCGCGACTTCCAGAAGGGGATTCCTGACTTCCGCCGCGCTGCTGACGCTTGCCGGCTGCGCGCCTGAAACGAAGGTAAAGGAGCCCCCCGTTCCCAAAGCGCCCGTGCCCGATGTGCTGGGCGCACAACTCTACACCGTGAGGAAGCAACTCGCGGAGAACGCCGAAGACACCATCAGGGCCGTGGCCGAGATCGGTTACAAAGCCGTCGAAGTCATGCGGGCCGATATTCCGAAAGTGATTCCGCTCTGCAAGAAGTACAACCTGGCCACGCCTTCCGCGCACTTTGAATATGCCTGCCTGACAGGCAAATGGGAAAACTACGGCGGCAAGCCGCCGCGCCCCGGCTATAACCTGCAGGCCGCTCTCGCCGAGGCGAAGAAGGCCGGTATTGAATACTTCACGATCCCTTACATCAGCCCGAAGGAGCGCGGCGGAATGAACATGTTCATCCGCCTCGCGAACGAACTGAACAAGGCCGGCGAAGCCGCCGCCAAGATGGGCATCAAGGTGGGTTATCACAACCACGCCTTCGAGTTCACCAAGTACGGCAAGTTCACCGGCTTCGAGATTCTTCTCGAAAATATGGACCCGGAGAAGGCATTCCTCGAGTTCGACCTCTTCTGGGCCCAGGTTGCGGGGAACGATCCGGCGGCGCTGATCCGGAAGTATCCCAAGCACATCAAGCTGCTCCACCTCAAGGACGTGCGGGTAAACACGCCCGAGACGCGGGAAGAGAACGTCGCACCCGAAGCCTTCAAGCCGCTCGGCCAAGGGATCGTCGATCTGGCGGCCGTGCTGAACGCGGCGAAGAGCATCGGCGTGGCCTACAGCTTCGTGGAGCAGGATCAGGCGGAGGACCCGCTGGCCGCGCTGAAAGCCAGCTACGACTATCTGCAAAAGATGAAGGCGTAGCCGAAGGGGTGCAAGTTCGTTCGAGCGGAAGCCCGCGATTCCACGCGCCGGCCTTCAGCCCGACCCTTCCGCCTTGGGGCGATCGAGAGGAATCCCGATCGCCCGATGGCGGTGCATCGGCGCGCCAGCAAATCCGCCATCATCGTCCGCTAGAGATAGCGCGCCGCCCGGCCACCGATGGAAGGCGCGAGGGGGTCTTCACCCCGCCCGGCACAAGGTCTTTCGTCCGGACAACAAGGGCGGGCTCCGTGCGACAATTGTACGGAAACATTTTTAGGCGCGAGTCTCTCTTACTGCCAGATCTCTCACGCGGAATCCGGGAAACATGAAGCTAACCGATCTCTCCATTACCCTCGCCGTGGTTCTTTGCGCGGCCTGGGTGGCATCCTGTACGGGCAATCCCTCGACGGAGCGGGCATCGAGCCCTCCCATGAATCAGAGCCAGGCAGTTCAGAGCGCGCCGGCTCCCCAGGCTCCAGAAATAAACGCGGATGCCAGCGCGGTCTCCGCCGCGCCCGTTGCGGCCGAGCCCCTCGCTACGCCCGCGGCTGCCGCGCCCGCCCCGGCAAAAGGAAAGGGTGATGCCGCCAAGGGGAAGACAGTCTTCGAGCAGTGCGCCATTTGCCACAATGTGGACACGAACGAAGACAGGGTGGGCCCCTCATTGAAGGGCTTGTTCAAGAAGGAAAAGCTGAAGAACGGCCACCCCGCGAACGAGGCAAGTATCCGCGCGGTCATCAAATCGGGCGGCAACGGGATGCCTGGGTATGACGGGGTGATTTCCGCCGAGGACATGGACCATCTGATCGCCTATCTCAAGACGATCTAACCCTGGACTTCCGTCATTCTTCCCATTGCGGTGGCGGATCGGCCACTGTACACTGGAGGTTGCGGCTGAAATCAAAAGCGGCCCGCACCTTGTCCCCATCGTCTAGCCCGGCCTAGGACACCGCCCTTTCACGGCGATAACGCGGGTTCGAATCCCGCTGGGGACGCCATCTCGTAAAAATACCCGGCGCAAGGCCGGGTATTTTTGTCTTTGAACTCCAATGAAAACCGATTATCCCCGCAGGGTTCCCGGCGAGGATTCCACCACCACGCGGGCGAGCGGAAGGCCCAACTGCGCGAGTTTCGCTTCGGCTTCGGCGACTTTGATGCGCGTAAAGTCAATTTCGACCACCAAGCCGTCCATGGCCTGATTCAGCCGGACAAGCGTGAAACCGTAGAGCCCGCCCGCTCTCGATATTGCCTTCATGTGCGACTCATTCAAGGGCGCGAGGAGTTTGTAGTGGAGAGTAAGTTTCGCCATGGTTCGATTGCTTGAGTTGCTTTCAGGATACTGAATTGGGCCGTTGCCCCGCAGGACGGCCGGTTACCTGTTGGCCGGGAAGCCAGTAACCGGTCTTGCGGCGGAGAATGGCGACAGTGAATTTTTTGGGGAGTACGGAATCTGGAAAGTGTGACGGCGCGCGGG
Source organism: uncultured Solibacteraceae bacterium (assembly GCA_964639135.1). GTDB lineage: Bacteria > Acidobacteriota > Terriglobia > Bryobacterales > Bryobacteraceae > JACTMJ01. The sequence goes on from CAZXBZ010000006.1 coordinate 9,669, forward strand.
ACAAATGCGGTGGAGTAAACGAGATGGGGCAAACAAGGTTGCGCGGGGGTCACAGAAGATCGGGGAAGTTCCGGCGGAGTTTGTGGAAGATGGTGTAGCCAGCCAGGAAGACCAGGACGGCGGTGGCGCAGAGAGCGGCAAAGGGAAGGACTTCGGGGGCGCGGCCTTCGAGAAGGGTTTGGCGGAAGGCGCGGACCAGGTGGAGAAAGGGGTTCAGCTCAAGGACGGGGCGGGCGGCCTGGGGAACGGATTCTTCCGGGTAGCAGATGGGGGTGAGAAAGAACCAGACGGTGAGCAGGAAGCCCATGAGCTGGCCGAGGTCGCGGAAGAGCAGCCCGAGCGCCGCGGAGAGCCAGCAGAGCCCCAGGGTGAGAAGCAATTGCGGCGCCAGCAATACCGGAAGCCAGAGGGCGGCGAGCGGAATTTCGCCGCGAAAGAACAGCAGGCCACCGAGGAAGAGGACGATCGCGAAGACCTGCGTGACAAGACCCGAAACGACGAGGCTGACGGGCAGGGTTTCCACAGGGAAGATGAGTTTCTTGATGAAGGTGGCGTGCTCCACGAGGACGCCGGGGGCGCGGCCGAGGGCTTCGCTGAACGGCAGCCAGGGGAGCATGCCGGCGAGGAAATAGAGGACGAAGCCTTCGCGGCTTGGGTCCGCCCCAAAACGAGCCTGGAGCACGACGCCAAAGACGAAGTAATAGGTGGCCATCAGGAGGAAGGGGTTGAGCACGCTCCAGAAGAGCCCGGCGAAGGAGCCCCGGTAGCGGCCGAGCAGATCGCGCCAGACCATGGTGCGGATGAGGTCGTGATGCCCGGCGATGGTTTGCACCGGGAGCGAGAAAGCCATGCGCAGGGCGCGGGAGAGAGCGGGCAGCCACTCGGAGGCCAGGGAACTGGTTCGGGCGGCAAGCAGTTCGAGGCCGCCGGGCTGGTTGAGGAGATCGAGGCACAGATAGCGGTCGCCGCGACGGTAGCGCCAGCCGGTTGGAGCGAGCACCGAGACCACCACGCGAACGGGCCCGGCGGGCAATTGGGCGGGAGTAATGGTAAGCTCGCTCCGGGTTTGCAGGCTGGAGGCATCGGCGGGCTGGAGCACGCGATGCTCCCCTTCACGCAGGTAAGCGCCGGTGGCGGGGTCGAGCACCTGCCAGCCGAGGACGAGGGGCCGGTCGAAAGGCTCCAGTTCCTCGAGCGTAAGGCGGAAGCGAAGACGGAGGACGCCACTCTCGATGCTGGCTTCGAGGCCGTTGAGATCGCTAATCATCGCAAAAAAGCACGGAACTGGAGGCGAACTCGCGGGGGCGCGCCTCATCAGCCATAGTAAAGCCAATCGGGATAACGGTTGCGAGGCCCGGTGGCTTTCCGGGCGCGGACAAGGATACATTCGCCGCGGAGAGCGGGGTCGAGATCGTAGTGTTCGATCAGGTGCCGGACCCAGGCATGCTCCGGCTCGGGCGCACCGAAATAGGGCACGGTAAGCAACTCCTCGATGGCGAAGCCCGCATCCTCGAGCGCCAGGCGAAGCTCGCGCGGAGCGTATTCGCGATGGTGCCGGGGGTCCGCTTCCCTGCCCGCCTCGGGCCGCATGAAAGCCGGGAAGAAGCCGGGATGGTAATGCCCGAGGATAGCGGCAACGGCACGGAGCGAGCAGGCGTTGGGGGTGCTCAGGATGAGATGGCCGCCGGGTTTGAGAACGCGGTGAATCTCGAAAAGGCAGTGCATGGGGTCGTGCCCCAGGTGCTCGAACAGTTCGGTGCAGAGGACGAGATCGAACGCATCCTCGGAATAGGGGTAGGGATCGCGCTCGGCGTCGAAGGCGTCGACATCACATTCAAAAGTGCGCCCATCGGCGGCGCGCGCGACGCGGTGGCTGATGCCGCCCGGCGCGCCGAGATAGGAGCCACGGATGACACCGTAGTGTTTGAGCGAGCGGAGCGCCGGAGTGATCTGGAGATAGCAGCCCATTTCAAGCACGGAGCGCTCGGGGCCGCCTTCGGGTATGAGATCGAGGGTGGCGATGAGGCGGCTCAGGTGCTCGATGAGATATTCACGGGCCGCGCCGCCGGGGGTCCACGCGAGCAATTCCCCGGCGATGGGGTGGCTGAGCGGGGAGGGCGGTTCGGACGCCGTGTCCGGTAACGGCTCCGGCTCTATCCGCGGCTCAGGTTCGGGTGGAGGCTCAGGCTCGGGTGGAGACCCAGGCCGCGGAGCGCCCGTGGCGGATGCCTCCTGGAGTTCCTCCGGGGCGGCGGACGCGGCCTCCCCTGGAGACGCAAGTGGGTCCTCCGGAAGGAGCGCTTCCGGGTGAATTTCACGCGGGGCGGCGGACGCGGCCGGGAGATCCGCGGGGGCTCTTTCGCCGGGCGACGCCGGCTCCGGCTCTTCGGGAAGCAGGAAGGGCTGTTGCGCGGGGGAGGGAGATCCGGAGGCCGCCGGCGATTCCACGGCAAGCGCGTCCCTGTCCACCGGCCGGGTGACGGGCGCGGCAACCTGGCGGCAGAACTCGAGGTAGCGCCCGGCGACGCGCGGCCAGGCACATTCCCCGGCTACCCACTCGCGAGCACGCGCTCCGAGGGAGACGGCGGCTTCACGGTCTTCGATGAGGTATCGCAGGTATTCGAGGATGAGATCTTCCTCGGCCAGGCCGCCGGCGGGGACCTTGAGGCAGACGTCATCGGGGAACTCGGCGAACGCGCCGACATCGGAGACAAGGACGGGCTTCGCGAGCCCGAGAGCGCGCAGCATGGTGCCCGAGCTTTCGCCGACGGTGGGATACCGGAGGTTCACGACGATATCGCAGGCATCCAGGTACGCGGTGAACTGCTCGATGGGCGTGTGGCCCAGCAGGCGCACATGCGCTTCAAGCTGAAAGGAATCGACGAGGCTCTCGACGGGAAAATCCGGGTGCGGTTCGCCCACGAGAATCATGCGCGCGCGGGGATGGCTCCTGATGAGCCGGCGAAAAGCCCGGAGGGTTTCCGTGATGCGCTTATAGGGCTTCAGGTGGCCGAAAATACCGATGAGCGGTTCGCCGCTCGCGACGCCGAGGCGTTCGCGGCAGGGCGCGCCGCCGGGCTCGGGCAGCCACGCACCGTGCGGGATGACGGCGAGCGGCCCCGTGTAGCCACTGGCCCGGGCGCGATCCGCCACGAAATTACTGTGAACGATGAGGCCGCGGGCGCGCTCAAGCAGTTCCCGGAGCATGGGGACGCCGTCGTAATCGGGGCCGACTTCGAGACGCCGGACGCGCCGGGCGTAATCGAGGGCGGCGGGCCCGGCGTCGAATTCGACCGCGCGGAGGTAGGCATCCCAATCGCCGCGCTTGATGGTGAGATCCGCGATGAGGTGATGAAGATTGGCTTCGTGGAGGACGACGATGCCGGGAAGCTCGATCGCCTGGCGGTAGACGAACTCGTGATCGCCGTTATTGCCGATTTGATAGACGACGGCATCAAAGGACGAGAGACCGGAAAGCTCCGAGGCGGCGGAAAACACACGCAGTTCCGCGAGGGGGGCAAGGGATTCGGCGAGAGCCGCGCTGTAATCGGCGATGCCGCTGCGGGCGGGCGGCAGCGGAGTGACGAGAGCAACCCGCATCACGCCCCCGAAGCCAACGCCCTGGGAGCCGGCGCCTCCACGCCGCGGACGGAAGAGCCCACCGCCTGGCGGTAGGCTTCGAGCACGATCCGGGCGGAACGATCCCAACTGAAGACGCGGGAACGTTCGAGAGCCGCATCGCCCAGCTTCTGGCACAGGTCGAGGTTGGTGAGCATGTCGTGCAGCGCCTTGGCGATGGACGGGGTGGAGGCGGGGTCGAAAAGTACGGCGGTTTTTCCCGCGACTTCGGGCAGCGCGGTGCGATTCGAGCAGGCGATGGGGCGTCCGCAAGCCATTGCTTCCAGCAGGGGAATTCCAAAACCCTCGTAAAAACTGGGGAAGACGAAGAGGTCGGCGGCGTTATAGAAATCGGGCAGAATTTCGTCGGGCACGAAGCCGAGGAAATGGATACGGCCCTTCACCACGGACTGCCGGGCGAGGGCGCGCACTTCGGCGGACTGGCTGGTCTCCTTGCCGACCAGAACGAGGTGCTGCGGGTGTTCGGGATGCGCGGCGATGAGAGAGGTATAGGCTCGGATGAGTCCGGACTGGTTCTTGCGCCGCTGGAGATTTCCGACGGAAAGCAGAAAAGGGGCGTCCAAGCCGTAACGCTCCCGCAGCAGCACCTTCGCGCGGATACGGTCCCCTGGAACGAAACCACTCGCCGCGCCGTTATGCGCGACATGGATGGAAGCCGGGTCTAGCCCGTAGGCGGCGGAGATGGCCTGGCGGGAGAACTCACTGCACGTCATCACGAGAGCGGCGCGGCGCACGGTACGCTCGACGGTAAGGGTCAACTGACGCCGGCGAAACGGCGAGAAAAACTCAGGGTGTTCCAGATAGCTGACGTCGTGAACGGTGACGACGACGGGCACGCCGCAGCGGAGCGGAGCGGTGTATTGCACATGCAGCAGATGCGGGCGGTCTTCCCGCAAATGAGCGCCTAGCTGGTATCCGAGGCGAACGAACGGGTTTCCCGAGACGACGCGCGTCTTCACGGAAGCCGGAATGGGGGAAGCTCCGGAGTTCGGGGACACGTAGGCGAGGTAGTCGTTTTCCGGTTCCAGGCACGCGAAGCGCTGGAGGAGATTCCGGACATAGACTTCATTACCGGTTTGCTGATTTCCAATGGCGTGAGCGTCGATGGCGACGCGCAGGCCCCGCCGCTCCTCTTGCTCCTTGGCCGCGTATCTAACGTTCATAGTTCACACGCCGCGAGCTCGCGCCACGCCGCCCGCCAGGTATACGCCGCTTCGAAGCGGCTTCTCCCCTGGGCGGCGATCTCGCGCGCGAGGCGCGGATGCTCCAGCAACTCTACTACTTTACTTGCGAATTCCTCCGGCTGATCCACCACCACGAGATCCCGGCCGGGTTCGCACTCGAGGCCCTCCGCCCCGAGGGTGGTGGAAACGACTGGCGTCCCGGCCGCCCATGCTTCCACGATCTTCAGACGCGTGCCGGAGCCGACGCGTAACGGCACCACGGCCACCGACGCGGAAGCTATCTCCATGATCGCATCCTCTGGATCGGAGACGAACCGAATTCGCGGAGTCTTCGCAAGCGGAGCCTTGAGCTGGAGGGCCGACTTGCCCACGATCTTGAAACGCGTGGAAGGCCGGCGCTCAAGAATGAGCGGCCAGATATCGGATGCGAACTCAAAAACGGCGGTCTGGTTGGGGGCGTAATCCATATAGCCGCTGAAGACGATTTCATCTTCTCTCGGAACGGCCGGCGGATTCCTCATGGGGATGGTATTTTTTACAATTGCGACACGCTGATCCGGAAAATTCCGTTCGACAAAGGCGCCGTCGGGTTTTGACGTGACCAGGAGGAGGTCGAAGCAAGGGAGGAGGCGGCGCTCCAGATCTTCGGCGAGGCCCGCAAATTGGCGGTGCGCGAAAGCGACGGCGGCGGCGCTTTCCGCCGCGGCGCGCCGATGCCAGACGGATTCGATATTGTGCAGATCGAGCACCACGCGGCGGGTGACCGGCCGGAGGACATCGATATACGGAGCGCACCAGAAATGCTCAATCACGGCGACATCGTAACGGCGGCCCTCAATGGCGGCGCGGAGGGAACTCTCAAAGCCGGAGAAACGGTCGACGAGGGGCGGCACCCGGCGGATCAGGCGCGAGGTGGCGCGCATGGCGCGTTCAAATGCCGCCTTGCGGTGGTAAGGCAGCGGCTGGCCGATCCAACGGGCGACCCCATCGGGTCGCAGCTCGCTTCCCGCTGGAGGATTGCCCGCTTCATCGTTCTGCACGAAGCAGAAGACATCGGTCTCGTACCGGGGGAGGAGATATTCCAGAATGGAGGCCGAGCGCAGAGCGCCTCCTCCGTAAGTAGGGTACGGAGATTCCGGCGTGAGGAACAGGGCTCTAGGCCGAACGCTCAAAACGCTTCACCGCCTCTCTATAGACTTCACGGGTTTGGAGGGCGGTGGCCCTCCAGGAGAACATCCCGGCGCGCCGACGCGCGAGGCCGGCCATTTGGCGGTGGAAGGGCGCATCAAGAGCCACTCGGCGCATCGCCCGCTGGAGCGCACCGGGAGAGCGGACATCAACGATAATGCCACCGCCGGCCACAAGTTCCCAGAGTGCCGCGGCCTGGTTCACGATCACGGGCGTTCCGCACCGCATCGCTTCCAGGACAGGCAAGCCAAAGCCCTCGTATTCCGACGGGTACACCACCGCGAGCGCGCCGGAATACAGGGACGGAAGAACGCCATCCGGCACCGCGCCCAGGTATTCGAGGCCAGGTTCGGCGGGAGGGGCGGTGAAATCAGCGCGCTCGCGGCCGGCGATTTTCAAGCGGATGCCGGTTTCGGCGAAAACCTCTCGCCACGCCTCCACAAGGAGCGGGATGTTCTTGCGAGGCTCGAGGGTGCCGACAAACAGGAAGTACGGTTGCGCGGGCGGAGCGCCTGGGGCGTCCGCGCGCGGAGTCTCGAACCAATCGGAGGCCGCAAGCGGAATTGCGTGGACGCGCTCGGGAGGAAGCTTGAAACGCTCGATCACCTCCGCGCGGACGGCATGGCTTACGGTAACGACCTGATCCGCGAGGCCGAGCCGCAGCATCCAGGGCACGCGGCGGCGGATGCGAGCGGCTGACGGCTGCCACTCGGGCCGCATCCAGGGGGAAAGGTCGTGGATCGTCATTACGGCAGGGACGTTGTGGCGAAGGGGCACACTGAAATCCGTACCGTGGAAGACGGAGGCGTTCAAGCGGCGGCAAAGCCGGGGCAGGCCGATGAGCCACCAGCGCCGGTCCACGCCACGCCGGACGTTTGCATCCAGATGAATGCCCGCGCGGCTCAAGGCCGCGGCGTCTTCGAGGGGATGATCGGAGACCACGTGGATTTCATCCTCGGGATGGGTTTCGGCGAGGGCCAGCGCCAACTGTTCGACATAGCGGCGAATGCCCCCGGTCGCCACCGTCAACGGGCCGCCATCGAGCACAATGCGCATTCCGGGTTGTTCGCGCCCCCCGCCCCGCGTGTTTCCCTCCACCTTGGGCACACTACTTATACTGAAGCTCCCAATCGTAAGCAATCGAGGGGTGATTGTACGCGAGACGGCCTTCGTCCTCGGGGTTATAGGTCCGGTCCGTTACGTAAACGAGCATTGACGGCGACGCGCCGATCACTTTATAACCATGACCCACGCCTGGAGGAATCAAAATTCGCCAGGGGCGGAGTTCGCCGGCATAGATGGTGTTCTTACGGCCAAAGGAGGGGGAACCCTGGCGCAGATCGACGAGGGCAACCTGGAGCATGCCGTGAGAGGGCGACCAGCAATCGGTTTGTTCGAGGTGGTAGTGGAACGCCTTGATGATGCCGGGATAATTGCAGGCGGCGGAAACCTGGGTGGATTCGGGAGGGAAACCGGCAACGAGACCCTGGCCGCCGCGCATCACTTCAAGAAAATAGCCGCGATCATCCGGCCAGAGGGCGCAGGGCTCGACCCGCACGCCATCGATGAGTTTCGGCGAAGCGGGCGACAGGATCACATCGCCGATGCCGGGTTCGCACGCGGGATATTCAAGACTGAGGGTTGAGTTGGAGGCAATCAAGTTCATGGAGTGAATCCACAGCGTCCCTTCTATTGCGCGATGGCGCGGGGCGGTTTGTCAATGCGCTCAACCGGGAATTTTCGCGCGGCCGGTACCATGGCAGAGCATGTCCACCGGACAGGCATTGGCGGACAGGCGCTGGGCGATCCGGCGCGGCGGCCGCTAGCGCTCGTCCTCCTCCTGGGCATCCGGAGGGGAAAGACGCTCGATGAGCACTTTTGCGATGCGGTTGCGATCCATTTCGATAATCGAGAAGCGGAGACCCTCGTATTCGGTGGCATCGCCTTCCCGCGGGATCTCCTCGAACTGGTCAAGAAGAAAGCCGGCGAGTGTCTCAAATCCGGCGTCGGTGGGAAGGCCGATGGAATACTGATTCGCCAGATCGCGAATGGGGATGGTCCCCTCCACCGTAAACGAAGGGCTCTCGAGCTTGGGGCGCGACAGGCGCTGATCGTGCTCATCCTGGATTTCCCCGACAATCTGTTCCAGGGCATCCTCGACGGTGACAAGGCCCACGATCAACCCGAACTCATCGACGACCATCGCCATCTGCACGCGGCCGTCGAGAAAATCGGTGAGCAATTCGTTGACCGGCTTACTTTCGGGCGCCACGAGGTGGCGGCGCAAGAGATGGCGCAGCTTAAAGGGCGGGCTGGGCTTGCGGACAAGGCTGGCGGAACGGCGGGCGCTCCAGACTCGCAAAAGATCCTTGAAGTGAAAGATGCCGATGATGTGGCGCGGATCGTCTTCATAGACCGGGATGCGCGAATACTGGCTGCGGACGACGCAATCGAGCACTTCGCCGAGCTTGGCGTCAACGGGCAGGGACACGACGTCGTTCCAGGGGACCATGATCTCGCGCGCGGAAACATCCTGGAGGTCCAGGGTGCGGTGGATGACGCGTTCCTCGAAATCGCCATAGTGTTCGCTGGCCTTGCCGGCCGAGGTGATAAATTTCAGCTCCTCGATGGAGTGGGCCGCTCCGCCGGAACTGGAGCGAACGCCCAGCAAGCGGCTGAGGCGTGACGACGAGGTCTCGATCAGCCAGACAAACGGCTCGACGACACGAAAGAAGACGAGCAGCACGGGCGCGACGAGGGTGGCGAAACGGGCACTGCTCCCGATGGCGATGTTCTTCGGAACTACTTCTCCGATCACGACGGTGACGAAGGTCATGAGCGTGAAAGTGAGCGCCAGCGCGACCGAACGGAGCGCCCACTCGGTGGACGGCGTAACCCACGGACCGGCGAGCCCCATCAGCGAGGCGAAGATGGTTTCCTCACCGGCCCAGCCGATGCCGAGACTGGCGAGAGTAACGCCGACCTGAACAACGGAAAGCAACCTCTCGGTGCTCGACAGGAGGCTCAGCGCGGCGGTGGCGCCGAGGTTCCCTTCACCGGCCATCTCCGTGAGGCGTGAACGGCGCACGGAAAGCAGCGCGGCTTCCGAGGCGGCGAAGAACGCATTGACGGCGACGAGAAACAGGAGAAAAGAAAAGCGGTAACCGAGGTTGGCGTCCATGAATATGGGCTAGCGACCCGTGACAGTTTGCGCGGGCTCGTGCTGGCTAAGCGCGACGATATGCCACAATTCGAGTGTGTCCAGATCGAAAGTGTTCGAGCGGTCTCTTAAATATATCAATTTCTTAGCTCTGGCCCTGGTACTGGCCGCGCTGGGGCTGGCATGGTGGTTCGGCTGGCGCACACTACCGCGGTTGAACGGAGAGATGGAGGCTCCGATCGCGGCAAGGGGAAAAATTGTCCGCGACTCTCTCGGGACTCCGCACATCGAAGCCGGCTCGGTGGAGGATGCGATTTTTCTGCAAGGTTACGCGACCGCGCAGGACCGGCTGTGGCAAATGGACGCGATCCGCCGATCGACGGCCGGAGAATTGGCCGAAATCGCCGGAAAGGCGGCTCTGCCGCTCGATATTCAGGCCAGGCGGATCGGATTCGCACGGACGGCGCGGATGCAGGAAGCGAGGCTGAGCCCCGAGGACCGCGCCATCTTCGCCGCCTACGCGCGCGGCGTCAATTACTTTATCGACACGCACCGCGACAAGCTGCCGCCCGAATTCGCGATTCTGCGCTACGAACCCCGGCCCTGGACGATTTCCGATTCCCTGCTTACCGGCCTCCGGATGGCCGCGGACCTTACCACCACCTGGCGGGCGGATCTGGATAAAGAGCGCATGTTGCGGGAAGTAGCGGGCACTTTTCCGGAGCTGGACGAGAACCAGTTGAAAGCCCTGGTGGACGGCCTGTTCCCGCTCCGCGCGGGCGGCGAAACGGTGGCGGGGTCGAATGCCTGGGCGATTTCGGGAGCGCACACGGAAACCGGCAAGCCGCTGCTGGCGAATGACACCCACCTGGGCGTGAGCTTCCCCTCCGTATGGACAATGGCGCACCTACGCGCTCCGGGGCCGGACGGCACGACGCTCGATGTCGCGGGCTTCACCCTGCCGGGAATCCCCGCGGTGATCATCGGGCATAACCAGCGGATTGCCTGGGGCGTTACGAACCTCGGCGCGGATGTGCAGGATCTCTACGAGGAGCACCTCGATCTGAACACGGGCGCCTATCAGGCGGGGGCCGAGATCCGGCAGGCGGCGCGCATTGTGGAGGGAATTCGCGTCAAGGGCGAAGAGACGGTGCGCCTCAACGTGTTTGTCACCCAGCACGGCCCGTTGATCAGCGTGGCGGGAGAACCTCCCTACAACCGGAACCTCGCGCTGCGGTGGACGGCGCTCGACCCCGATTTCTTCTCTTTTCCGTTTCTTGAGATCGGGCTCGCGAAGGACTGGAACGGTTTCCGGAAGGCGCTCTCGCGTTATAACGGACCTGGGCAGAACTTTGTCTACGCGGACGTGGACGGCAACATCGGATACCAGGCGGCCGCCCGCATTCCGCTCCGCACGGAAGCGCGGGGCGACGTACCGCTGGCGGGTTACACCGGCCAGCACGAGTGGCGGGGATACGTGCCATTCGAGGAACTGCCCTCGATTTACAACCCGCCATCGGGCCGCATCGTGACGGCGAACCAGAACCCGTTTCCGGCGGACTTTGCCGGCGCCGGCGGCGGACGATTCGCCGCGCCGGACCGGGCCAACCAGATTCGCGCGCGGCTCCGCTCAAAACCCAAGTGGAACGCGGACGGAATGCTGGAGATTCAGAAGGACGTTTACAGCCCCCACTACGTATTTCTGGCGCGGAGCCTGATGAAGGCGGCGAACCGCAAGAAACCGGCCGCCGGCATGACGGCCGAGGCCGTGGAGATTTTGCGGAAATGGGACGGGCAGGCGGAACCTGGCGCGCAGGGTGCCGCCATCGCGCGTCTGTTTTCGATCAGCCTGCGCGCGGCCATCCTGAAACGGCTCGCACCGCACTGGGAACAGGCGGAGTTGGGCATGGACGATGCCGTGGTGGAACGGATCGTGCGAACTCGCGACCCGCTCTACGCGAAGGATTACGATGATTGGCTGCTCGAGATTCTCACCAAGACGATCGAGGACAACCGGCCCAAGCTGGGCGGAACCCTGGCGAACTGGAAGTACCAGGAACTGATGCGCTGGAATATCGAGCATCCGGTATTTTCTCGCCTGCCGGTGATCGGACGCTATTTCAGCATCGGCCGATGGCCGATGAGCGGTTCGCCGAGTTCCCCGAAACAGGTGAGCCCGGCGCTGGGACCTTCACAGCGCTTTGTCGCCGACCTGGCCGACTGGGATTCGAGCTATGCGAACGTGCTGGCCGGAGCGTCCGGGCATCCGTTATCTAGCCACTATAAAGACCAGTGGAAGCCGTTCTATTACGGCACGAGCTTCCATTTTCCGTATGGGAAGGTGGAGGCCCAGGATACGCTTCTCTTCCACCCCGAGGGCACGGCTCAAAAACATTGACAGTTCAGGGCTCGTTCGTTAGCCTGAGAGCGCACGATGCAACCGAAGGTATTAATGGTGGGGTCCGAGGCGGCTCCTTACGCGAAATCCGGCGGCCTGGCGGACGTATTAGGGGCGCTGCCGATCGCGCTCGCACGGCAGGGCGCGGACGTCGCGGCGCTGCTGCCTCGATACGCATCGATTTCGCTCGAGGCGATGCGCCGCGTTTACGACGGCTTTCCGGTGGCTCTCGGCGGCGATGTATACCGCGGTACGATCTACCTGCAGGAGCATCGCGGGGTCCGGTTCTTCTTTCTGGACATTCCCGCACTCTACGATCGCCAGGGCTTGTATTCGGAAAACGGCGGCGATTACCCCGATAATTTTCTCCGCTTCGCCGCGCTAAGCGTTGCCGGGTGCGAAGCGGTCCGGCGCCTGTTTCGAGCAGACATTCTGCACTGCCACGACTGGCAGACCGGCCTGCTGCCGTATTACCTGCGCACGCGGTATTGGACGGACCCGACCTTCGCCGCCGTGAAATCGGTATTCACGATCCACAACCTTGCCTATCAGGGAATTTTCGGGCGCGATGCGCTGCCCCGGATCGGCCTGAAGGATTCGGCGTTCACCTCGGGCGATCTGGAGTTTCACGGCAACATCAGTTATCTGAAGGCGGGCATCGCCTTCGCGGACACGGTAACGACGGTCAGCCCGACCTACGCGAGAGAGATTCAGACGCCCATCGCGGGGTGGGGCCTCGACGGCCTGCTGCGGGAACGGGGGAAGGACCTGCACGGCATCCTCAACGGGGCCGATTACACAGTATGGAACCCGGCCACGGATCCGTATATCGCCGCCGGCTATGACGCGTCGAACCTCGGAGGGAAAGCGGCGTGCCGGAAGGACCTGCTCGAAACAATGGGCATGGATCCGGCGGCGCTCGACGGCGTGCCGGTGATTGGGGTGGTGGCGCGGCTATCCTCCCAAAAGGGCTTCGATCTGGTGGCGGACGTCGCGGACGAGCTGATGAACGAGAAGCTGGCGCTGGTGGTGCTGGGCTGCGGCGAGGCCCGCTACGAGGACGTGTTTTACCATCTCGCGAGCCAGTATCCGGGGCGGGTGGCGTTCCAGTGCGGCCACGACGAGGCGCTGGCGCATAAAATTCAGGCGGGCTCGGATCTTTTTCTGATGCCGAGCCAATTTGAGCCCTGCGGACTGAGCCAGATTTACAGCCTGCGCTATGGGACCGTGCCGATTGTGCGCGCGGTGGGCGGGTTGGACGATACGGTGAGCGAGGAAACAGGCTTCAAGTTCGCGGATTATAACGGCCAGGAGATGCTAGCCGCGATCCGCGATGCCGTAAAAGCGTTCGACAACAAGAAAGCATGGAAGAAGCGGATGCTGGCGGGCATGCGGCAGGATTTCTCCTGGGCCACCTCCGCTGACCACGTGCTGGAACTTTACCGCGAACTGGCGCGTTGAAACTTTTCGGCGGATACTTCATCCTAGAGAATGTAGCCGCGAGGAAATGGAATGGCAGGACCTAATACGCTTACTTTTACCGACACGAATTTCGACGCTGAAGTTTTGAACGCCGCGGAGCCCGTGCTTGTGGATTTCTGGGCCGAATGGTGCGGACCGTGCCGGATGATGGGCCCGACGATCGACACACTGGCGACGGATTATGCCGGACGCGTGAAAGTGGGCAAGGTGGACGTTGATGCGAACATCAACACGGCCGGCCGGTATCAGATCCGCGGCATCCCCACGCTGCTGCTGTTCAAGGGCGGCAAGGTAGTGGATCAGAAGGTCGGGGCGATTCCGAAGTCCGAAGTGGAAACGATGCTGAAAGCGCACGTCTAGGCGCGATCCGAACGAAACCGGCGAAGCAGGGAGGCCCGAAAGGGCACCCTGCTTTTTGCATTTTCAGGCACCACTTACGGATGCGAACCGCGCTCTTTCCACGACGCGGCCGCCCGCCACGCAACGGAAACCATCTTCCGGAAGCCGATCGGATTCGATACGCTAGTCAAATCCTTTTGGCCGGGGAGGCGTGGTGGAACGTCGATCGATTCTGAAATCCGCACTGGGCATGAGCGCGGCGGTGACGACGGGGGCCTCGCCCGCTTTTCAGCAAGGCCCGCGGGGACGCTCCTCAAGGCCGAACATTCTCTTCATCATGGACGACCAGCACCGCGGCGATTGCACGCGGGCTGACGGCAACACCGCCATCCATACACCGAATATCGACCGGATCGGAGCCGAAGGAGTGCGATTCAGCCGGGCTTACTCCTGCACGCCGACGTGCACGCCGGCCCGGAGCGGCCTTTTGACCGGCCTCGCTCCATGGAACCACGGCATGCTGCACATGGTCACCATGGGCGAAAACTATCCGTTCACCAAACCACGGGCGATGCGGGACGCGGGCTACTACACCGCGGGCATCGGAAAGATGCATTATCACCCGCAGCGCATGACGCATGGGTATCACCAGATCGTGCTCGATGAATCCGGACGGATCGAAAATCCCGAGTACCGGAGCGACTATCGGGCGTGGTTCTGGAGCGAAGCGCCAACGCTCAACCCCGACGCCACCGGAATCGGCTGGAACGATTATGTGGCGAAGCCGTACGCGCTGCCGGAAAACCTGCATCCGACGCACTGGACCGGGCGGACGGCGGTGAATTTCCTCGCGAGCTACAACCGGCCGGAGCCGTTTTTCCTGAAGGTCTCCTTCGCGCGGCCGCATAGCCCGTACGACCCTCCCGCGCGGCTGTGGAAGAAATACGGCGAAGCGGCGCTGCCCGAGGCCAGCGTGGGCGACTGGGCGGCGAAATACGCGCCCCGGAGTTCGGAGAGGGACGATCTCTGGCATGGCGACCTGGGCAAGGCAAAGGTGCGGGAATCGAGGCGCGGCTATTACGGCGCCGTGGAATTCGTGGACGAGCAGGTGGGCCGTATTCTCGAGGCGCTGGAAAAACGGGGCTGGCTCGAGGAGACGCTGATCGTCTTCACGTCGGACCATGGCGATATGACGGGCGACCACCATCTGTGGAGAAAATCGTACCCCTACGAAGCGTCCGCCAGAATTCCGATGGCGCTGCGGTGGCCGGCGGGATTGATCCCGGCAAGGCGCGGGCAGACGCACGCGGAGACCGTGGAACTGCGCGATCTGCTGCCCACGTTTCTCGACGCCGCGGGAGCGACCGCGAGCCGTCCGCTCGATGGCGCAAGCCTCCTGGGGCTTCTGCGCGGAAACGGGCCGGCATGGCGGGAGTATCTCGATCTCGAACACGGCGTGTGTTACAGCCTGGAGAATAACTGGACAGGGCTTACCGACGGACGGATGAAATACATCTTCCACGCCTATCACGGGAACGAACAGTTATTCGACCTGGATGCCGACCCTCGCGAATTGCGGGATCTTTCGGGCAGCACCGCGCACGAGGCGGCACTGCGCATGTGGCGGGAACGCATGGTGCGGCACCTCGAGCCGCGTGGCGATGCGTGGGTAAAAGGCGGAAAGCTACAGATCCGGCGGGAAGCCATTCCGCGATCCCCGAACTTCCCCGTCTCGAAGGCCTGACCGGAGCGCCGCGGTTAGGCAAAAAGCTCAAGTTGGTTTTATGCTATGAACTTGCCTTTCGCCGCCACGGGCGAGCCGGGGGGCGGCTGGGACAGCATCTGGTTTTCCGATGAAGAAGCATCTTGTTCGTTTGGCTTGGATGGGAGTGGCCGTACTCGGCGCTTACGCGATCGGAGGGATCGCGCTGACGCGCGGCGAGAGCGTGGATTCGATCTGGCTGATCATCGCGTCGGTCTGCTTTTACCTGATCGGTTTTCGTTTTTACGCCAAATTTATCGCCGCCAAGGTGATGGCGCTCGACGATTCACGGCCGACGCCGGCGGTGCGATTCCGGGATGGCCACGACTTCGAACCCACGAATAAATGGATTGTGTTCGGGCACCACTTCGCCGCGATCGCGGGCCCGGGCCCGCTGGTGGGTCCGACGCTGGCGGCGCAGTTCGGCTACCTGCCGGGGACGCTGTGGATCATCCTGGGGGCAGTGCTGGGCGGATGCGTACAGGACTTTGTGATCCTGGCCGGCTCGATGCGCCGCGACGGCAAATCGCTCGGCCAGATGGCGAGGGAAGAGATCGGCAAGGTTGGGGGATTCACGGCGCTGGTGACGGTGCTGCTGATCATGATCATCCTGCTGGCGGTGATCGCGCTGGTGGTGGTGAACGCGCTGAAGGATTCGCCGTGGGGCACCTTCACGATCGCGGCGACGATGCCGATCGCGATTTTCATGGGGATTTACCTTCGATTCCTCCGGCCGGGCCGGGTGCTCGAGGTATCGGTGATCGGCTTCGGACTGGTGGTGGCCGCCATTTTCGGAGGCGAAGCGGTGGCGCACAGCAGCACCTGGGCGCCGTGGTTCACCTTCGGCGGGATCGCGCTGGCGTGGATGGTGATTGTCTACGGATTTCTGGCGAGCGCTCTGCCTGTGTGGCTGCTGCTGGCGCCGCGGGATTATCTTTCGACGTTCGTGAAGCTGGGCGTCGTGGGGCTGCTGGCGGTGGGCATCCTCATCGCGCAGCCGGAATTGCAGATGCCGCCTCTCACAAGGTTCATCGACGGCACCGGCCCGATCTTCGCGGGAAAGATCTTCCCCTTCTGCTTCATTACGATCGCCTGCGGAGCGGTGAGCGGATTCCACGCGCTCATTTCGAGCGGGACCACCCCAAAACTGATTGAGAAGGAATGGCATGCGTGGCCGATCGGCTACGGGGCGATGGCGCTCGAATCGTTCGTGGCGATCATGGCGATGATCGCCGCATGCGTCCTGGACCCGGGGGTGTTTTTCGCGGTGAATTCACCGGCGGGCATCGTGGGCACGACGGCGCAAGAGGCGGTGGCCACGATCTCAAGCTGGGGCTTCCCGGTGACGGCGGAGACCATGGCGCAGCTAGCGCGCGGCGTGGGGGAAGAGACGCTCTTCTACCGGACGGGCGGCGCGCCATCGCTCGCGCTGGGCATGGCGCACATCTTCGCGGCGCACGGCGGCGAGGCGGTTCTGGGCTTCTGGTATCACTTCGCCATCATGTTCGAAGCGCTGTTCATCCTGACGATCATCGACGCCGGGACGCGGGTTGGGCGCTTCATGCTGCAGGATCTGCTTGGGAACCTTCACCCGAAGCTGGGGCACATCGGCTGGACGCCGGGCGTCATCGCAACAAGCGCGCTGATCGTGGGAGCCTGGGGCTATTTTCTGATCCAGGGCGTGCGGGACCCGCTGGGCGGTATCAACTCGCTCTGGCCGCTGTTCGGCATCGCGAACCAACTACTGGCCGCCGTGGCGCTGTGCGTGGGAACGACAATTCTCGTGAAGATGCACCGGCTGAAATATATGTGGATCACGCTGATGCCACTGACGTGGCTGGTGATCGTCTGCTACACGGCGGCCTACGAAAAGATCTTCAGCCCGGTGGCGCGGATCGGCTTTCTGGCGCAGGCGGACGCGCTGGCGGCCCGGATCGCAAGCGGGACGGTAGCCGCGGAAAATCTCGCGGCGGTGAACGCCCAGATTTTCAACAACCGCTTGGATGCCGCGATCAGCGGATTGTTTCTGGTGCTCGTCACCGTGATTCTGATCGATTCCGCGCGGGCGTGGATCCGCGAGATCGGCTCTCCACCGGCGGGAGCGCTGGCGGCCGGAGACGGCGGGCCGCGGCTTCCGAAGCCGGCCGGGCGGGCTACGCGGAGGGGTTTCCTCGGGGTGCTTTCGGGCGAGGCGGCCTAGGCGCGCCACCTGCGGCGCCACTCG
>CAZXBZ010000007.1:0-24943 GCA_964639135.1 uncultured Solibacteraceae bacterium
GGAACAGGATATCCGGCGGATGGGCGGATTAAGAGAGAAGATTCCCGTCACCTTCCGGACTATGTTCATTGGCTCGCTCGCGATCGCGGGTATCCCCGGCCTCGCCGGCTTCTTCTCGAAGGACGAGATTCTCTGGCAGGCTTTCGATTCGCCGCTCGGTTCCATGTCTCTTTACGTCATCGGCCTGATCACCGCGGTAATGACCGCCTTTTACATGTGGCGCATGATGTTTCTGACTTTTTATGGAATGCCCCGCATGGACCGGCAGACGCTTGCCCAGGTGCATGAATCGCCCCGAACAATGACCGTCCCGCTCGTAATTCTGGCGGCCGGCAGTGTGCTTGTCGGCTGGTTGAATGTACCCAAGGCATGGACTTTTTTCCCCGATCTCTTCCGAAGCTTCGAGCATTGGCTCGAACCGGTCACCGGACCCGCCATCGCGGCGGTCCGCACCGAGGCACTCGCTCATCCGGAGGAAGCGGCCGGGCACCTCGCGCTCGAGTGGGGTTTGATGACATTGAGCACCGTGCTTGTTCTGGCGGGAATCTGGCTCGCGCGCTCATTCTATCTGTCGCACCCCGAGCGCGCCGAGGCAGCCCGGTCGAAGGCGGGAGCCTTCTATACGATTCTGGCGAATAAGTGGTATCTGGACGAGATATATAACGCCGTTTTCGTTCGTGGCCTGGCGCTTGGCGGCGGACGCCTTCTTGCCCGCGCGGATCGGCAAGTCGTGGATGGCGGCGTGAACGGAGCGGGCTGGCTCACCAGAGCGGCATCCCAGGTCTCGATCTGGGTGGATGTGTATTTGGTGGACGGCCTGGTGCGCCTCTCGGCTTTTGCCACGCGGCTTGCCTCTATCCCCTTGCGGCTTCTGCAGAGCGGATCCCTGCAAGCCTACGCACTCGTCATCATGATCGGCGTCATCATCCTGTTTGGAATTTACGGGAGGGTTAACTGAAGCCATGCCGATTCCCCTGCTCTCTCTCGTGTTGCTCACGCCCCTTGCCGGGATGCTGGTACTGCTGTTTCTGCCCGCCGGGAACAAGAAGCTGATTCGTTTGTGGGCCAATATCGCGGGCTTTCTCGGTTTTCTGGCCTCCCTGCCGCTTGTCTTCTGGTTCGACAAGCTCCAACCCGGCTTCCAGTTCGTGGAAGACGTGAACTGGATTCCATTCCTGGGCGTCCGGTACACGCTCGGCCTCGACGGCATCAGCCTGCTGCTCGTGATGCTCACCACGGTAATGAGCTTTCTCTCCATCCTCTGCTCCTGGAGCGCGGTGGAGGAGAAGCAGAAATCGTACTACGCGATGCTGCTGCTGCTCGAGACGGGTATGATCGGCGTCTTCATCTCGCTCGACTTCTTCCTGTTCTATGTGTTCTGGGAAGTGGTGCTGGTGCCGATGTATTTTCTGATCGGCGTCTGGGGCGGACCGCGGAAGCTTTACGCCGCCATCAAGTTCTTTCTCTACACGCTCACCGGCAGCGTTCTGATGCTGGTGGCGATGCTGGTGCTTTACTTCCAGCACCACGCGCAGTTTGGCGTCTATACGTTCGACATCCAGGAACTGCTTCGTACCGCCATGCCCGTGGCCACGCAGCATTGGGTTTTCTGGCTCCTCTTTATCGGGTTCGCCATCAAGGTGCCGATGTTCCCCTTCCACACCTGGCTGCCGGACGCTCACACGGAAGCTCCAACCGCCGGTTCCGTGCTCCTCGCGGCGGTGCTGCTCAAGATGGGAGCCTACGGCTTTCTGCGCTTCTCACTGCCGTTGCTGCCGGATGCCTCGGGCAGCTTAATCATCGTGCGAATTCTGGTGGTGCTCTCACTGATCGGCATCCTCTACGGTGCGCTCGTGAGCCTGGTCCAGCGGGATTGGAAGAAACTGGTCGCTTATTCGTCGGTGAGCCATCTCGGCTTCTGCACGCTGGGGATCTTTGCCTTGAACCCCAACGGAATCGCCGGGAGCGTGATCCAGCAAATCAACCACGGCATTTCCACCGGGATGCTCTTCCTGATTGTCGGCGTGATCTATGAGCGGCGGCACACCCGCGAGATCGCGGAATACGGCGGCCTCGCGCATGTGATGCCCCGCTTCGCGACGGTCTTCGCCATCGCCATGCTCAGTTCCGCCGGCCTCCCGATGCTGAACGGCTTCGTCGGCGAATTCACGATTCTCCAGGGTGCGTTCGAGAGTAACCCGCTCTGGGCCGCGGTGGCGGTGATTGGGGTGATTCTTGGCGCGGCCTATCTGCTCTGGCTCTTCCAGCGCACCATGCTCGGCCAGATCACCAACGTAAAGAACCTGGGCTTGAAGGACCTGAACGCGCGAGAAATCGCCATCTTTACACCGCTTATTGCCTGGGCGCTTTGGATCGGTATTTACCCAAAACCCTATTTCGAGATCCTCGAAAAGCCCGTCGCGCGGATTGTTGAGCGCGTGCGGCCCGGTTATTTCGAGAGCATCCCGGCGGAGAAACCCGTGGAGGCGGCGCAACGATGAGCGAATTCTATACCGGCCTTGACCATTTGAGTATTCTGCCGGCCATCCTCATGGGTTTGTTCGGCTGTGGAATCTTTCTGTTCGATTGCTGGCTCTTTCCGTCGGCGCGGGAAAAGCGCTATCTCGTGTGGTTCGTCATCGTCGCTGAAGTTTTTGTGGGGGTAGCGCTCTTCCGGCAATTCACTTATCTCCAGTCTTCAGGCGCTTCGTCGGTCGCCGCCTTTAACGGCTTGCTCTCGATCGACGGCTTTTCTATTTTCTTCAATGTGATGTTTCTGGTCGCGGCCTTACTCGCGGCTCTTGTCAGCTATCGCTATCTCGAAGAGGAGAGGGAGAACCATGGCGAATATTACGGGCTGCTGCTCATGGCGCAGTGCGGCATGTTTCTGCTGGCCTCCGCGACGGAACTGGTGAGCTTGTTCATCGGCGTCGAACTGATGACAATCACCTTTTACGTGCTTGTCGGGTTTCTCGCGCGCGACCGCCGTTCGAACGAGGCGGCGATCAAGTATTTCGTTCTCGGATCATTTTCGAGCGCGTTCCTGGCCTATGGATTCTCCCTGCTTTACGGCCTGAGCGGATCCACGCGCCTTGCGGAGATTGGCGCCGCCTTGGCGGCCCGCCCGCTCGACGATCCGCTGTTCCTCATCGCGATTGTTACCACGACAGTCGGCGTGCTCTTCAAACTGGCCGCCGTTCCGTTCCACATGTGGGCGCCGGATGTTTATGAAGGAGCGCCGACCCCGGTTACCGCCTACCTCGCGGTGGGTTCGAAGACGGCCGCCATCGCCATGCTGCTTCGCTTGTTTCAGGGCCCTCTGGCTGGTTCGCGAGAGACATGGGAGCCGATGCTGGCCGCCGCCGCGATACTTAGCATCGTTGCCGGAAATCTCGGAGCGCTGAGCCAGCACAACATCAAGCGCATGCTTGCCTACAGCGCGATCAGCCACGCGGGTTACATGCTTCTCGGCCTGGTGGCCGGCAACGAAACCGGAATCAAGGGCGTCGTGGTCTACGCCTTCGTTTACTGCTTCATGAACTTCGGCGCATTTCTGGTGCTGGTCGGGCTGCGCCAGCGGGATGCCAGCGGGGAGACCATCGAAGATTTGCAGGGCCTGATGCGCCGCAACGGCCCGGCGTCCGTGATGATGCTGATCTTCCTTGTTTCGCTGGCGGGGATCCCCCCTACCGCCGGCTTCATTGCGAAGTATTTCATTTTTCTCGCTCTGATCGAAACCGGCCATTATGTGCTGGCCGTGATCGGCGTGCTGTTCGTGGCCGTCGCTATCTATTACTACTTCCGAGTGGTGCGGGCGATGTTCCAGGAAGAATCGGCCAGCCATCTCAATCTTATTCCCAGCACGGGTCTGCGGGTGGCGATAGCCGCCGCCGGCGCTGGCACGCTGGGGCTTGGCCTTGCCGCCGAACCGTTCCTCCGGCTCGCCGGGATGTCGATTCTGCGTTAGGAGAGTTTGCATGCACGAGATGATGTCGCATCCCTACTTCGCGCCGATGATTACCGGCATTGCGATCATCGCGCTCTTTCCACTGGTCGCCGGATACCTCGTATTGGTGGAACGCAAAGTTCTCGCCGACATGCAGACGCGGCTCGGACCCATGCGGGTTGGCCCCCACGGATTTCTGCAGCCGATCGCCGACGCACTAAAACTCCTTCTCAAGGAGGATACAATTCCCGAGGATGCCGACAAGCGCATCTTTTGGATTGCTCCGGTAATCGCGGCTCTCACCGCGCTTTCCGCGCTGGCTTTCATTCCGTTTAGCGCCGGCGTTTTTGTCGCCGACGTCAACGTGGGCGTGCTGGCCGTCGCCGCGATGTCGTCGGTGGGGACGATCGGCGTCATCCTTGGCGGGTGGAGTTCGAATTCACACTATTCCCTGCTCGGCTCGCTCCGCAGCGCGGCTCAGTTGGTGAGCTATGAGGTGGCTCTCGCGCTCGGGCTGCTGGGCGGAGTGATGTCGGCGGGCTCCCTTAGCATGGTGGCGGCCGTCGAGAAGCAGCAGCAACAACATCTCTGGGGCGTCTTCGACAATTACGGGCTGATGGTCATCTCGTTCGTGATCTATTTCATCGCCGCGGTCGCCGAAACGAATCGGGCGCCGTTCGACCTGCCGGAAGCGGAATCCGAACTGGTCGCCGGGTACATGACCGAATACAGCGGCTTCCGCTGGGCGCTGTTCTTCCTCGCCGAATATGCCGCGATGTGCGTAGTGGGGGGCGTGGCCGTGACGCTCTTTCTCGGAGGATGGCTGCGGCCGTTTCCCAGCGCCGGCTTCCTGGAGCTTCCACTAAACGTCGGATTCCCCATTCTCGTGTTTGGAGGCGCGGGCTTCGGTTCGCTCTATCTGGCGCGCGGATTGAAGCTTGCCCATCAGCGCCTGGTGCTGATCGCGCTTGCCCTCTTTCTCATCGCCTGTGCCGCGCTCTTTCTTTTCCCCGCGGTGGCCGCGGCGCTGGCCGGGCCGTTTTGGTTCTTTTTCAAGCTCGGCCTGATCATCTATTCCATGATCTGGATCCGGGGCACCTTCCCGCGCCTCCGCTACGACCAGTTGATGAATCTCGGCTGGCACTACCTGATCCCGCTCGGCATGGTGATGCTTCTGGTCCATGCCGTCGTAAAGGTGGCGAGGGGCTGAGCGCGGCTCCCGCCGGCGTCATGGCGTACCCGCGTCGGAAGTCCGGAACAGTCCTATAAAGATGTACGGATTGATCCGCGATGCCTCTACACTGGAAAGGCTATGTGGGGATCTTGCACCCTTCGCGGAGGCCGCTGGCTCCTGCCGGTGGCTCTCTGTCTGCTCGTGAGCCCGGCTTGTTTCTCCGCCCGGGAATCCGCGAAACGAAATCCAGCGGACGCATCGAACGGTGTCGTCGTGCTGGAGGAAAGCGATTTTGAGCGCGTGCCGGAGGCGGTTCGCGGCCAATCGCTAGCCGCGCCGGGGCTGGCGAGACTGGCGATTCCATCCGCCGGCGGTGAAGTGAACGAATTCGACCCCCGCCGCGATGCCTCGGCCGATATCCGCTCCGCCATCGCGGTGGCCAGCCGCGACGGCAAGCGCGTGTTGCTCGAAATCGGCGGAAACTGGTGCCCCTACTGCAAAATGCTCGACCGCTTTTTCGAAGCACAGCCGGAACTTACCCGCCTGCGCCGGAAAAACTTTGTCTACGTCAAGGTGAATTTTAGTCCGGAGAACCGGAACACCGCCGCGCTCTCCAAGTATCCCGAGGTGCGAGGCTTCCCCCACTTTTTCGTGCTCGATGGCGAGGGCGCGCTCGTCCGGTCTCAGCGCGTGGCCACTCTCGGCTCCAATACCGGGTATAGCGCCGAACGCTTCCGCGCATTCCTCGAAGCAGCCGCGCCAAAGCCTTGATCCGCAACCATGGGGCACGAGCGATCGCTCAAGCTTGTTGAGATTGGAAACGCGGGATGACGGGGAGACGCGAACCCGTGGCGATTAATCCAGGTGGAAGGTATGGTTTTGTTGCAGCATCTGGGGAAGGGCGCGTTTTCCCTCGGACATCCCGAGCCGCTTCACCGCGATCGCTTCCACCGCTCTTGACCGCTCCCGCAGGAACGCGATTTGCCATGGATTACTCTGGGTATTCGTGGTGGCGCCTTGCTGGGTCGGACGGAAACTCGATGATCCGCCGCCAAGCCCGATCCGGATCTTGCTGAAGTCGTAGCGCTTCCCGCCGCCCATTGGCTCAATGAAACCAGCCAGATAGAGCAGAAGCTTGACGTCGAAACGATCTTCCGCGAGATACTTTCCCTTCACCTCGAGGAATTTGGCCATCGCCACCACCATGGGATTCCGGTGCCCGGCCATCTCCTGTAACGAGATATGGCCGATGCTTGGAAGTCCGAGGTCGTAGAACGTGCTGACCCTCATCCCAATCTCTCCGCAACTCCAGTATGCCAGTTGATTCCGCTGGATAAACCCGTAATCGCGTCAAACCAGTACAATGTAACGGTATAGTACTACTAAACAGTGATTTTTTATCAAAAATATCCGGAAGCGGGCGATGGCAAACACGCACAATTTCTCCCCGCCGCCGGGCATGGCCCGCTAGAAGTACAATCCCGTGAATAAGCTACGGCGTGTCCTTCGATTTGGAAGGCCCGCGGCAGCTCTCCGGACGTTGCCGAGGCGGAATGCCGGCAAATGCATATCCATTCTCTCTACAAGAGAGTTCTTCACGAAATTATCTTTTTTTATCAACTCTGATGAATCCAACTTCAGTACGTTTCCCTGGTGGTCGCGGAGCGTAATTGAAAAGACGGCACGAGAGGCCATTGGCGTATACGCATAGGCTGAGAACAAAAGGGCATCGTCGCCCACGAACTTCGCTGAAACACCGCCAGGAACCGGGCCGTCAAACAATACTGGAGTTACACCGGCGATGTCTCCCCATGGGTCTCGGTTCCCACCCGTCAGCGGTTCTCACCCGATCCTCGCCCATTGCACCTCTGTTCTCGAAGCTCGCCAGGTTGAGGATCTGTTGCGCGACGCCGGGCTTTCCTGCATTCGCATCGACCGTGAGGCGGCTTCTCTCCGCGTCGGCCATCCGGTGAGCGAGGTTGCGGTTATTCTGGTCAGCCGGGAAGATTACGCCCGGGCGCGCGCCCTGCTCTCCTCATCTGGATTGACGGCGGGCGGCGGGGGATCACCGGAACCCGCGTAGCATCGAACCCGCCTACGGAGCGACGTAGGTGGTCTTCACCGTGGTGTAGAACTCCCGCGCATAGCTCCCTTGCTCCCTCGGACCGTAACTGGAGGATTTTCTCCCCCCAAAGGGGACGTGGTAATCGACGCCCGCCGTGGGGAGGTTCACCATTACCATCCCGGCTTCCGCGTGGCGCTGGAAGTGGCTGGCGTGCTTAAGCGACTGCGTGCAGATTCCGGCGCACAAGCCGAACTCGGTATCGTTGGCGATGGCCAGCGCTTCGTCGTAATCCCTTGCCCGGATGACCGCCGCGCTTGGCCCGAAAATCTCCTCGCGGCTGATGCGCATGCCGTTGCTCGCGCCAAGAAACAGGGCCGGTTCGAGGTAGAAGCCCTGCGTCTCCCGTGTAACCGGCCGCCCGCCGATGACTTCCGCGTTCTCGTCTTCGGCCAGATTGGTGTAGAACAGATCCTGGCGAAGCTGGGTCTCATCGACGACGGGGCCGATGTGGGTGCGCTCGTCGAGTGCGTTGCCAACCACTAGTTTCCCCATGGCGTCCTTCATCGCCCCGACGAACGCATCGTGGATTCCTTCGGTCACGATGAGCCGGCTTGAGGCGGTGCAACGCTGGCCGGTTGAAAAGAAGGCTCCGTTGATGGCCGCGCCAACGGCGGTCTTGAGATCCGCGTCGTCAAGCACTACCAGAGGGTTCTTGCCCCCCATTTCGAGTTGCAGCTTCTTCCCAAGCTGAGCGCAGCGCACGGCGATCTTCCGTCCGGTGGCAACCGAACCGGTGAAGGAAATCGCATGAACCTTGGGGGATTCGACGATGGCTTCCCCCGCCACGGAGCCCCGGCCCATCACGAGGTTGAACACGCCGCTGGGAATACCCGCCTCGTGCAGCAGATCGGCAATCGCCCAGGCGCAGCCGGGTACAAGATCGGCCGGCTTGAAGACCACGGTGTTCCCAAATGCGAGCGCCGGCGCAATTTTCCACGCGGGGATAGCAATCGGGAAATTCCAGGGGGTTATGATGCCCACCACGCCCACGGGTTCCCGGGTAATTTCCACCGTGATGCCCGGCCTCACCGAATTCATCACCTCGCCATGTATGCGCAGAGCCTCGCCGGAGAAGTACTTGAAGATGTGTCCAGCGCGGGCGACCTCCCCGACAGCCTCGCCGAGCGTCTTGCCCTCTTCTCTCGCGAGCAGCCGCCCGAATTCCTCCTTGCGCGCGAGAATTGCGCCGCCAACCTTGTCGAGGATGTCGGCGCGCCGCTGAATGGATGAATTGGACCAAGCCGGGAAGGCTTCGGCGGCGGCGCTGACCGCGGTTTCGGCGGCCTTGCGGTTGGCCCGCGCGTATTCGCCCACGATGTCGCTGAGATCCGACGGGTTCACGTTGGGCTGAAATTCACCGGAATCACACCATTCGCCGGCAATCAGATTTTGGTATCTCCGCATGATTCGTCGGTTCCCCCCTCGTGAGCGTCTTCCCTAGCAGTCTATCGAGACTTTCCCGTGAAGACCACGGCCTGTCCCAGGCCGCCCATTTGATTTTGTGGCTGGCCGGACATGGCGGATAACGGATGCAACATTTCGCCGGGGGTGATTAAATTTCTATGGGCGACGAGTCCGCGGCGCTGGGAAAACGCGGGCCGGTTCGCCATGGGAACACAATGCATAGCCACACTTTTTCTCTCCGCCTGCTTGCACTGCCCTTGCTGTTTATTTTCGCTGCCTGCCTGTCCGGCCAGGACGCCCCGCCGCGGGACGACGCCGCGTTTTTCGAAGACTCGCCGGCCTGGCAATCCCTCTTTGACGGCCATCAGCTCGGCGCCTGGCGATTTCTGCACGGCCAGGAGATCGACCCGCATTTCTGGCATATCGAAAACGGCCTTCTGCGCACCCTGCCGGGCGGCAAGTGGGGCGCGGATATCATCACGCGCGATATCTTCGACAACTTCGCGTTCTGCGCCGAATGGAAAACCGTGCCGAACGGGAATTCGGGAATCATTTACAACGTTCGTGAAGATCAGTGGCGCGGACAAACAACGCTTCCGGCCACGATGCGGAAGGCAAAACTCGCGCTGGCGGGCGGAGTGCTGCTTGCCCTGCTCCTTCTCTTCCTGAATCGGGGCTTCCTGCGGTACGAGATTGTGCGAGGCTTTATCCTTGGCCTGCTGGCCCTCGGTCTCGCGCTCGCCTATACGCCCTTCAAACAACTCCTGGATTATGACCATTACATGCGCAACTTGAAGGCAGCCGGTCTTGAAATGCAGATCTACGACGATTTCGGAAGCCAAACGGAGGATGCGCTGCATGGCAACGGCGCGCTTTACGATATCTTTCCCGTGACGTCCCGCGCGGGCAAGCCCGCCGGCGAGTGGAACGAGAGCTGCCTGGTGGTGGATGGCAACGACGTGAGCCACTGGGTGAACCGCGTTCGAGTGGTGTCCTATACGCTGGGCTCGCCGGAACTCACGCGGGCCGTCTCCAAGAGTAACTACCGTTCACTCACCGGCGTCGCCGAGAAGCACCCGATGCGCGTGGCGATTCAGAATCATGACGGCCAGGAGGTCTGGTTCCGCGGGATCCGGGTCCGGCGATTCTAGCGGGCTTTTCCGGCCAGCGCGATCAAGCGATCCTCGAAGGTGAAGTCGATGTCCCGCCGGCGGATTCCAGATTCCATGTAGGCGGAAAAGGTTTCGGAGAGGCCCTCGCTGAAATCGAGCGGCTCGTAGTGCAGCCGGTCTTCCGCCTTATCAATGCGGGTTGTGATCGCCGGCATATCGAAGTAGACACCGAAATAGAGCGGCTCGTGCATCTGGTGGCCGCCCTCGCGTTCAATCACCTCGCGCGGCACATGGACGATCTCGGGCTTCTTGCCGGCCGCCAGGGCCAGCGCCTCCACCACCTCGGTTTGCGTGATTGCCTTCGCGTTACCGACGTTGAACGCTTCCCCCACGGCCGATGGCTCCTCGATGGACCGGATACAGCAGGTGACCAGGTCTCGCACATGGACGAATTGCATCAGTCGGCTGCCGTCGCCGGGAACGATGATGGGGCGGTCGAGCAGCATCCGGTCCCAAAAGAACGCTTCGCGGTAGTAGGGATTGCCCGGCCCGTAAATGTAGGGCGGGCGGAACGTCACCAGCGGAAGCCCCCGCTGCTGGTGGAGCGCGAACAGGGCGCGTTCGCTGAGCGCTTTGTTGCGGGAGTAATCGTCCGGGCAGTCCGGCCCCGCCAGCTCATCGCTTTCCTCGTGGTCCAGCCCGTCGTAGTAAGCCGCCACGCTGGACATGAAAACGTACCGGTGCAAAAGGTCCGGCTGCGCCGCGAGCGCGGCCGCCCGGACCTGCTCGGCGGTCGTGCCGTGCCGCCAATCGTATACGTTGTCGAAAACTACATCAAAGCGATGGCCGGCGAGCGCCGCTCTGATCGCCTCGGGGTCGTTGCGATCCGCCTGGATATTTTGAACGCGAGGGCCAAAGGGGTGGCTGTCGCGCCGGTGCAGGATGCTCAGATCATGACCTTCGTCAAGTAACTGGGTGAGCAAAAGCCGCCCGATAAAAAGATTGCCGCCGATGATGAGGATCTTCATGGAAAAGAGCGGGGGAGAGTTTAGGTTCTCCCCCGCCCGGATTTAGTCGTAATACTCAAGGCCGAGGTGCGTGATCAGGTTCTCACCACGCATCCAGCGCAGAGTGTTCTTGAGCTTCATGAGCTGGATAAAGATATCGTGCTCGGGGTAGAGGCCCGGCGCTGTCATGGGACCCTTGAAGTAGAACGAGAGCCACTCCTGGATGCCCCGCATGCCGGAACGCTGCGCAAGATCCATGAACAGCACGAGATCGAGCGCGAGGGGCGCGGCTAGAATCGAATCCCGGCAAAGGAAGTTGACCTTGATCTGCATCGGGTAATTCAGCCAGCCGAAAATATCGATGTTGTCCCAGCCTTCCTTGGCGTCGCCACGGGGCGGGTAATAGTTGATTCGAACGGCGTGGTAAAGGTCCTTGTACAGTTCCGGGTAGAGGTGCGGCTGGAAAATGGAATCGAGCACCGAGAGCTTCGTTTCTTCCTTGGTCTTGAAGCTGCCGGGGTCGTGGAGCACCTCACCGTCCCGGTTGCCCAGAATGTTCGTGGAAAACCAGCCGGAAACGCCCAGCATGCGGGCCTTCAGGCCCGGCGCGAGAAGCGTCTTCATGAAGGTCTGGCCCGTCTTGAAGTCCTTTCCGGCGATGGGAATACCGTTATCGCGCGCATAGACCGAAAGCGCGGGGACGTCCGTCGTAAGGTTTGGAGCGCCGTTGATGTACGGCACGCCCAGCTTTAGCGCGGCGTAAGCGTAGATCTGGCTGGGGGCAATGGCGGGATCGTTATTGCGAAGGCCCGCTTCAAAGGCCTCCATCGTTTCGTGGACGTGGATCTTCGAATGGAAAACTTCGGTGGAGCCGCACCAGATCATCACCAGGCGGGAGCAATTGTTGCGCTCCTTGAACTGGCGGATATCGTCCATCAGCATTTCGGCCTTGTCCATCAAGGTCGCGCCCTGCTTGACGTTGGGTCCGTCGATAAGCTTCACGTAGTTCTTGTCGAAGACGGCGCTCATGGGCTGGATGGCGGCGAGTTCGTCCTTGAGGGGGTCGAGCGTCTGCGGCGTGAGCACGGCGGCGTTCACGGACGCTTCGTACATATTTTCCGGGAAAATATCCCACCCGCCGAAGACCAGATCGTCGAGATTCGCAAGCGGTACGAATTCGCTGATTTTTGGGCTGGTATTATCGGTTCGCTTGCCCAGACGGATGGTTCCCATCTGAGTGAGGGACCCGATGGGGTTTCCCAGACCTTTTCGAATGGCGGCAACGCCGGCAATGAACGTGGTGGTCACCGCGCCCATGCCCGGAATTAGAACTCCGAGCTTCCCTTCCGCTGGTGCGATCGACGGGGTTTGATTACTTTGCACTGGACCTCTCCTAAGCCTCGACGCAACAGGATTGAGCGGAGGCCAATGACGTAGTTTACCATTGTGCTCAGGGGGTCTAATTTTTCGAAACCCGAAGGAGGCGGCTTGGCGGCGATTTCCACGCTGATTGTCGATGACGAGGAATTAGCCCGGGAAGAACTGTCGTACCTGCTTCGGGAGTTCCGGGATATCGAGATTTTCGGCTTCGCCAGCAACGGCCTGGAAGCCCTGAAGCTCATCGGAGACTTTGAGCCGGATCTCGTCTTTCTTGACGTGCAGATGCCGGGGCTCGACGGGCTCAACGTAATCCGGCGGCTCCGCGAAGAGAAGATCCCGGCGCCGGCCTTCATCCTCACCACCGCCTACGACCAATACGCGATCGAGGCCTTTCGGGAAGAGGCTTTCGATTATCTCCTCAAACCCATCGAAAAAGAGCGGCTGGAGATCACGATCGAACGCGCGCGGCGTCAACTGGCTGAAAAAGCGAGGCTGAACCCGCCGGAATCCGTCGAAGCGCCGCCGCGCGCCCCGCGGCCGCGAAACGCGAAAGTGCTGGTGAAAGCGCACAGCCGGAATCTCATCGTGGACGAGGAAGAGATTGTATTCGCCACCATCGACGACGGCCTCATCAGCGTGATCTGCGCGAACGTGGAAGGCACGTGCAATTTCCGCACGATCGAAGAGTTGCAATCGAGCCTCGACCCGGATCTCTTCTGGCGCGTACACCGGTCCTTCCTGGTGAATATCAACCGCATCCGGGAGGTGATTCCCTGGTTCAAATCGAGCTACCAGCTTCGGATGGATGACAAGGCGGGAACGGTGATCCCGGTGAGCCGCGGCCAGACGAAGCGGCTGCGAAGCCTTCTGAAACTATAAGCAAGCCGCGTCCGGAGCGATTCGCGGGCCGCGAAGGCCGCCGTTATTTCATCGCCCAGCCGGCCAGATGCGGCGATATCGGCCCCAGCGGCAGGCGGAAGGCTTCCAGGCCCGTTTCGCGAAATCCGGCGGCCTCGATCGCCGCGCGGGTATTGCGGTTCGGATGACAGCCATCGCCGCAATAGTGGAACAGCGGAACAAGCAGGCTCTGGCATGTCCGCAGCCTGGAGCCCGGCTGAGCGCCGACGTGCTCGACCAGCAGCAAACGCCCGCCCGGCCGGAGCACGCGCAGGATCAGCCGCAGGAGCGCCTTCGCATCTCGCACCGAACAGAGAACGAGAGTGCATACCACGGTATCGGCAGCCGCTTCGGGGAGATTCACGAGCGCGTCCTCGGCCGTCGCGGCCAGGATCTCGCCCTCGATATGGCGGCGTTCCAGTTCCGCTTTCAGGTGCGGGTGCATGTAGGGGTTCGGCTCGATGGCCCGGTACGAATGCATCCCATGGAGGTAGCGGAGGTTCGCCCCAGCACCGGCGCCGATCTCGATCACGTCTCCCAGATCGCCCTTGAAGAGAGACGTCTTTCGCTCCGCCACCATGCGCTCATAACGCGCGGTTCCCTTGGCGATCAGCCAGGCGAGGCCTTTTTTTCGAAAGCTGAGCATCCAGAGTCAGGAACCTTCCACGAAGAGCATCCGGCGGACGGCGCGGACGCCCCATCCCATTCCGCCGGAAAGCGCGGTTAGGACAAGTCTAGCGAATCCCGGGACGGGCCCCCAAGGGGCGCGAGACGCGGATGCCTGAAGAGCCCTTATCCATCTCCTCGCCCGCTCACCGTCCGCGCCACGCGCCGTCGGCGTCGATTGCCTGGAACAGCGCGGCCAGTTCCAGGAGCGTCATTTGCTCCGCCCGCCGGCTCGCGTCGGCGCATCCGTCCAGGAATTCCGCGAGAACGTGCGCGCGGAGGTTGTTGCGCAGCGTCTTTCTCTTCTGGGCGAAGCTCCAGCCCAGAAATGTTTCAAAAAGTGCATCGTGTTCTGGAGCGATCCCGGCCAGCGAGCTTGCAGCGGGCTTCAGGCGAACCACGGCGCTTTCCACTTTCGGGGGAACGTGGAATGCTCCCGGCGGAACACGGAACAAGAGTTCCGGTTCGGTACGCCATTGGGTGAGGACGGAGAGAAATCCATAATCCCGCGAGCCGGGTTTCGCAACCAGGCGCTCGGCTACTTCGCGTTGCATGAGCAGCACGGCGGATTGCATGAGGCCGCCCAATGCAAAAATCCGCCGGAGAATGGGAGAGGTGATGTAGTAGGGCAGATTGCCGGCGATGTGAACGGGGCCCCACTGGCTCAGAGGTACTTCGAGCACATCGGCGGAGTGAACGCGCAGCCGCGTGCTTTCCGGCGGCCACCGCTGGCGCAGATGCTCCACCAGGGAAGGGTCCAGTTCCACCGCTTCCACGCGGAGGCCGCGGTCGAGAAGCACACGGGTAAGCGCCCCCTTCCCCGGCCCGATCTCGAGCACGAGGTCTTCCGGCGAGACGCCAAGCGCTTGGACAATCCGTTCAAGAACCGGTTGAGACCGTAAAAAGTGCTGCCCTAGTTTTTGACGGCTCACGTTATTCATGTTCGCGTAGTTTTGGCCAGCCGCGCGAAGGCGCTGGCGCCGCGCGCGAGGCGAATCGATTCGATTTGGCGCGCCGCTCCTTCTTCCGGTACACTTAAAGATTGTGGCCTTGGGCGCGTGGAGCTTCGTGTGCCTGGGCGGAGCCAGCGAAGAGACTTCGCGGGCAATCTCTGTTGAGGGTTGGATCATGGCAAGAGTATGCGCAGTCACCGGCAGGAAGCCGATGTCCGGGAACAATGTCTCCCACGCCAATAACAAAACGAAGCGGAAGTGGAATCCGAACCTTCAGTGGAAGCGTCTTTGGGTGCCGAGCGAAAACCGCTTTATCCGGCTGCGCGTCTCCGCGGCGGCCCTGCGGGATATGGATAAGAACGGCGTTGAGAGCGTGTTGCGCAAGGCCGGCATCCTGAAAAAGAAATAGCCTTGGCCAAGTCCGCCGTCGCGGCAGCGTCCGGGACGGCAAACCAATCGGGGTTCCGCGTCAGACACCTTCTTCCTTCGTGGGCGCGGAATCCCGATTTGCGTTTGCGGCCTCCGGCGGGCAAGCCGCTTAGCGCCCGGTGGATAGCTTCCGCGCCGTCTCCTCGCTGGCGCTCATGACCCGGAGCAGGTTCTCCCCGTAAATTTTACGGATGTCGCTCTCGGTGTACCCGCGCTCAAGCAGCGCCCTCGTCAGATTGGGCCACATCGAGACGTCGGATAGGCCCTCGGGCACGCAGCCCACCCCATCGAAATCGCTGCCAAGGCCCGCGGCGTCGATACCGGCAATCTTCACGATGTGGTCGATATGCGCCACCACATCGGCAAGCGTTGCCCGCACGGGCGGAAATTCCTCACGAATCTTGCGAACGGCCGCCTGCTGTGCCCGCCGCAACCCTTGCGGATCGTTCTTGTACTTCGCGCCCAGTTCCCGCGCCGCCGCTGCGATTCTCGACCGGGCGGCTTCCGCGGCGTCCGCCGATTTCTGGGAGAGAAATTCGCAGCCGAAATTGATCTGCACCACACCTCCCTTTTTGGCGAGCGCCTGAATCATTTCGTCGGTCATGTTGCGCGGGATATTGGCGAGCGCTCGCGCCGAGGAGTGCGACGCGAAGGGCGGCGCCTGGCTCACCCGCATCACATCCCAGAAAGTCGCGTCGGAGACGTGGGAAACATCCACCATCATGCCGAGCCGGTTCATCTCCGCGACCACTTGCTCCCCGAACGGCGAAAGGCCGTCATGAGGTTTGTTCGCATCCCCGGAAGAATCCGCCCAGTTGTTGGAATTGGTATGCGTGAGGGTCATGTAGCGAACTCCCTCGCTATAAAAGCGGCGCAGCAGGCGAAGGCTGTCCTCGATCGCGTGCCCGCCTTCGATGCCGGCCAGCACGGCGATCTTCCCCTGGCGACGCGCGTCGCGGATGTCCGCGGCGCTCGTGGCGAAGACAAAATCGTCCGGATAGCGTTCGGCGATATCGTGCCGGATGGTATCGATCATTTCGAGCGCGCGATGGGCGGATTGATTGTTCTTCGCGTGGGACGCCGCGACGTAGGCCGCAAAAAACGTGGCGCCCATGCCGCCCTTCTTCATGCGGGGCAGGTCGGTGTGGTGCCGGGGGTTCGGTTTGCCGAGGTCGTCACCCGCGACCGTGTAGCTCGTTACATCGTTGTGCGTATCGATCAGCAGCATCGAGCGGTGTACCCGCTCCACTTCGCTGCCGGAGACCGCCCTCCCCGCCCCTGGCGCGGGCTGCGCGGATAAGGCAAAAACGCCAAACAGAACACTGCAGGCGAGAAAGAGGCTGCGCATCGAAATCACCTCACGGCGTAATGGGAATAACCCGATTGTAATCGCTCCGGCGGCAAGGAGATTTCCCAATGACGGCGGGCGCGCTCCCAGAAATGCCGGAGCGGTATCGCCGCGCAGGGCCGTTCCGTGCAGGAGAATGAAGAGGTGGACCGCGTGCGCATGGATAAGTGGCTTTGGGCTTCCCGCTTCTTCAAGACCAGGGCGCTCGCCGCGCGCGCCTGCGATCTGGGGCGCGTCCATCTAAATGGCGTCAGCGCCAAACCAGCGCGGGACGTAAAACCGGGCGACCGGCTTCGCGTGGAAACTCCGGGAGGAGTGTTCGAGATCGACGTGCTCGCGCTGAGCGAGATCCGCGGCCCCGCCGCGGCGGCCCGCGCCCTCTACCGGGAAACCGAGGAAAGCCAGGCGGCGCGCGCGAAGGCGGCCGAAGAGAAGGCCGCGCTGCCGCACTACGATTTCGGCGGCGAGGGCCGCCCCTCGAAGCGGGACCGCCGCTCTCTTGACCGGCTGCGCGGACGCTACTGAGCGGCCCAGGGCTGGCTTCCCGCCCGATCCGTCTAGTCCGCCCAATCCGGCCGTTTGAGCACGTCGCGTGGCCGCGGGCCGTCCGGCGGGCCGATGATGCCCTCGCGCTCCATCTGGTCGAGAATGCGCGCGGCCCGTCCATAGCCAATACGGAGCCGCCGCTGCAGGATGGACGTGGAGGCCTTGCCCATTTCAAGTACCACCCGTACGGCGTCGCGATAAACCGGGTCTTCCTCGCCGGATTCCTCGATTTCTTCCTGAACGGCCTCGTGCGAGACAAGGAACGAATCGTCGTACTCGGGAGCGGCCTGATTTTTCCAGAACGCCACCAGGCTGTTGATCTCCTGCTCCTCGACGAACGCCCCGTGCATGCGCACCAGGCGCGATGAGCCGGGGGGCAGAAAGAGCATGTCGCCCTTGCCGAGCAGGTGCTCCGCGCCCATCACATCGAGAATCGTGCGGCTGTCGACGCGCGTCGCCACACGGAAGCTCATGCGCGCCGGGAAGTTGGCCTTGATCAATCCGGTGATGACGTCGACGCTCGGCCGCTGAGTGGCCACCACCAAGTGGATGCCCACCGCGCGCGCCATTTGCGCCAGCCGCGTGATCGACGCCTCCACGTTCCGGCCCTCAAGCATCATCAGGTCGGCCAGCTCGTCGATGATCAGTAATACATAGGGCAGCGGCTCGGGCGTCTCTTCCTCTTCCTCGAACAGGTTGATGGAGCGCGTGGATTCCTCGCGCAGTTTCTCCATCTTCTTGTTGAACTGCTCGATATTCCGGACGCCGTAGGAAGCCAGCAGGCGCAGACGCCGCTCCATCTCGATCACCGCGTTGCCCAGCGCGACGCTGGCCTTCTTCGGATCCGTAATCACGGGGGTCAGCAGGTGCGGAATGCCCTCGTAGATCCCGAGTTCCACCTGCTTCGGATCCACCATAATCAGCCGGACCTGGTCCGGCGTGGATTTGTAGAGTATCGAGACGATGAGCGCGTTCAGCATCACGGATTTGCCCGAGCCCGTGGAACCCGCAATCAACAGGTGGGGCATCTGCTCCATGCTGGCCACCTTGATGCGTCCCCGAATGTCCTTGCCGAGGCAGAAGGTGAGCCGCGAGGCCGAACTGCGGAACTCGTCCGATTCAAGGATCTGCCGCAGGACGATGGTTTCACGCCGTGTGTTCGGCACTTCGATGCCTACGGTCGGCTTGCCCGGAATGCGCTCAATCATCACGGATTCCGCCTGCAGGCCCAGGCAGAGATCCTCCGTGAGATTGGTCATCTTGCTGTATTTGATGCCCGCTTCCGGCTTGAATTCGAAGGTCGTCACCACCGGGCCGGGGTTGATCTGCACCACGTTGCCGAGCACGGCGAATTCCTCGAACTTGCTCTTGATGCGGACGGCTGTTTCCTTCAACTCCTGCTCATCGAGCGCGTTGCGCGGCGCGGCCTCTCGAAGCAATTCCGTGGAGGGCGTGCGCCAGACGATCTTGCGCGCGGGAGCCTCGGCAACCGGATGCATCGCGGACGGCGCCGGAGATATCTCCCAGGGCTCGCGCGGAGCGGCCTGGAGTTCCACCTCCTCCAGCACCTCAATGGGAATCTCGCCGCCGGCTTCCTCAAGAGAGGCTTCGTCGCCGGAGGCGGGGAGCGCCCCTCGCGCGGCGGCCGCACGCGGAGACGCCGTATCCCAGGGTGGAGCGTCCATCGTATCCGATGCTCCGGATGGATTCGCGCTCTCGCGCATCGCGGCCAGATCGGCTTTCAAACCCGGCGCGTCGGCGAAGCCGGATTCCTCCGGCACAATCGGAATCTGCTGAAGCTCGTCCAGCGAACGATTCCTCCGCTGGCCGCGTTTCGGCGCGGCTGCCCGTTCTTCCGCCGCTCTGGTGCGCGAAAGGGCGCGCTTCTCGCGCGCTTCCTCTTTCCGGCGCCGTGCTTCTTCCCGCTCCAGCCGCTTGATATCGGCGGCTTCGGCGCGCAGCCGGCGTCTCTCGGCCAGCCAGCCGAAAAAACCGCGGCTGTGGCCGGAATCCTGAGCCTGGGTGATTCTTGCATCCAGCCAATCCGCCACGCCCACGATGGAAAATCGGGAGCAAAGAAACATCCCCATCAGGAACATGGCGGTCACCACCACCAAGGTGCCGAGGGGGTTCAGGTAGAACACCAGCGCATCCCGGGTCACCAGCCCCAAAATCCCCCCCGCCTGAATCGCGCCATGAAACCATTCCCAACGGCTCGGAAACGACAGCCCCGTGCATACCGAAACAAGGATGAGCATCGCCCCCACCAGCCGCGCCGGAATCGATCCGATCTCACGGGAGCGGATCCACCGCAAGCTCAGCAGCAGCAGAAAGAGCGGCAGAGTGAAGGCGGCGAGGCCGAAACTCTGGAGTGTGATATCCGCCACGTGCGAGCCGAATAACCCGATCCAGTTGTGAGGGTGGTTGCGAGAGGCGGCGGCGTTCCAGGATGGGTCGTCCGCGTTATAGGAGATGAGGCTCAGCCAGATCAGCACGCTGAGCGCGAGGAGCAGCAAGCCGGCTCCTTCTGAAATCCGAGAGCGCCGAACTGGTTGTGCTGATCTCATCCCGCTGCCGGCCGAAAAACAGCCAAAAGTATCACTATTATGCCAAAGACAATTCGATACAGAACAAAAAAGCGAAGCGTGTTTTGCCGAAGATAGCGCAGAAAGAAGCCGATCACCAGGATTCCCGAGATTGCGCTTACGGAAATGCCAACGGCGAAGGGCGTCCACATGCCGGACTCGATGCCACCCGATTTCGCCATGTCGTAGAACGCCAGCACGGCCGCGCCGCCAATCGCCGGGGTGGAGAGGAGGAACGAGAACCGGGCCGCCGCGGCGCGATCCAGGTTTCGAAAGAGTGCCGCGGCGATGGTGATTCCGCTGCGCGAGGTGCCGGGGATCACCGCCAGGGCCTGCGCGAATCCCACGCTGAGAATGTCGGCGACGCTCATGGAATCGAGATGCTTGTTCCGCCTGCCGCCGCGATCCGCGAACCCCATCAGAACGCCCACAAGAACCAGCATCGTGCCGATCACGTAAGGGTTGCGGAGCGTGGTTTCGGCGATATCCTTCAGGAAGATCCCCGCGATTCCCACCGGAACCGTGGCGGCCGCAAGCCACCAGA
Organism: uncultured Solibacteraceae bacterium; assembly: GCA_964639135.1. Lineage (GTDB taxonomy): Bacteria > Acidobacteriota > Terriglobia > Bryobacterales > Bryobacteraceae > JACTMJ01. Next base: position 20,117 of record CAZXBZ010000007.1, read on the forward strand.
GCATTCGCGGATTCTCCTCCACGTACGCTGGCGCTCCCTTGGTCCGGACGCCGAACCCTTGGAGAATGAGGTGCCACCAGTCCTTCGCGAAAAAGATCAGCACCGCCAGCAGGGTGCCCGCATGGAGAGCGATGTCAAAGGTCAAGCCCTGATCGGGCCAGCCGAAAAGCCAGGGGAACAGCGCCAGGTGCGCTGAACTGCTGATGGGAAGGAACTCCGTCAAGCCCTGCAATAGGGCGAGAATGACAGCTTGGTACAGTGACATAAGGAAGAGCGCGGGGAACGTTCCGGCACAAGGAGATATCGTAGCGCATGCGTCAAACGAAGATTGTCGCCACCCTCGGGCCCGCGTCGGACAATCCCGAGATCATTGAAGAAATGATCACCGCGGGGGTAAACGTCTTCCGCTTCAACGCCTCTCACGGCACTCACGAGGAACACCTCCGGCGTTTGAATCTGGTGCGCGAAGTGGCCGCCGATATCGGCCGCGCCATTGCTTGTTTGCTCGACCTGCAGGGCCCGAAGATCCGGCTGGGCAAATTTGCCAATGGGAGTGAAACGCTGGAGGAAGGCGGCGAGTTCACGATCACGGTGGAAGAGGTGCTGGGCACCCGCGCCAAGGCTTCCACGAACTTCACCAACCTGGTGAATGACGCGGGCCCCGGCGAGCGCATCCTGCTGAATGACGGCGCGGTGGAATTGCGGGTGATCGAGGTATCCGGCCCGGACGTGCGCTGCCAGGTAGTCAAGGGCGGGGTGGTTGGAGACAGCAAGGGCATCAATTTGCCCAACGTCGCCGTAAGCGCGCCATCGCTGACGGAGAAAGATCTCAACGATCTCGGTTTCGCCGTCGGCCAGGGTTTCGATTTCGTCGCTCTTTCCTTCGTCCGGACTCCGGACGATGTGCGCGAACTGCGGGAAGAGCTTCGGAAGCGTGATTCGCGCATGCCGATCATCGCGAAAATAGAGAGGCCGCAGGCGTGGGATAACCTTGAGGGCATCCTCACGGAGACCGACGGGGTGATGGTGGCGCGGGGCGATCTCGGCGTGGAGATGGATCTGGCGCGGGTGCCCCATATTCAGAAATCCATCATCGAACGGGCGCGCTGGCACAACCGCTTCGTGATTACCGCCACGCAAATGCTTGAATCGATGGTGGAATCCGCCACGCCCACCAGGGCCGAGGTCAGCGATGTGGCGAACGCGATCTTCGACGGCACGGATGCCGTGATGCTTTCCGCCGAGACCTCGGTGGGCAAATTCCCCATCGACGCGGTGCGTATGATGGCGAAGATCGCGCTGGAAGTGGAATCCTCGTCACGCTTCGATCTGCTTCGAAAACCTCCTCCCCGCCCGAACCCCAGCTACGCGGAGATCATCGCCGATATGGCCTATCACGCGGGCCGTGCGGCCCGCACGCAGGCGATTGTCGTCTTCACATCAAGCGGCCTCACCGCCCGGCTGGTGGCCAGGTACCGGCCGAATGAGCCGATCTATGCGTTCTCTCATAACGAGGAAACGGCGCGCTGCCTCGCCCCGGTCTTCGGAGTCCACCCCGTGCTGGTGCGGCGCGCCGGCACCACGGATGAAATGCTGCCCCTGATGGAGCGGACTCTGGTGGACCGGGATCTCGTCAGAAAGGGCGACGGCGTGGTCTTTGTGGCCGCTCACCCAATACGGCGGCCCGGAAGCACGAATCTGCTTAAACTCCATCGGATTGGAGACGGTGAATAGAATTCCTTGCGCCTTACCACGCCCGTGACGTGGAGTTGAAGCGCGGTAAGCGCGCCGGGGTACGGAGAACATGCTTTTTTTGACCCCCGTGCGCTAATTCGCCGTGAATTCCGCTATATTGTGATGTCATGCATTAGAAATGGAGAAGGTGCGCGATCTGTGCTTTTTCCTTGGACCGGAACACATGCCATCGTTTGAAGCGTGGGGAAACACCGACCCGGGAAACATCCGAAAGAATAACGAAGACGCGTGGTTGATCGACCCCGCGTTGTCCCTTGCCGTCGTCGCGGATGGCATGGGCGGGGCCGCCTGTGGTGAGGTGGCATCCGCGATCACGGCGGAGACGATTTCGGAGTACCTGAGAGACAACGACGGGAGCGATAAAGATCCCGCTACCGTGATTGCCGAGGCGATCGGGCTGGCGAACCAGCGTGTGCTCGACAAAGCCCGAGCCAGCAGCGATTGCAAGGGCATGGGCTCCACCGTGGTGCTCGTGCTGCTCCGTAACCCGCTCGTCTACATTTCGAACGTCGGAGACAGCCGTGCGTACCTGCTCCGGGACGGCGTGCTGACGCAGCTCTCCTACGATCAAACCCTCCTGAACGAACTCTGCTCCACCACGCCCATGACGGCGGAAGAGATTGAACGCTTTCCCCACAAGCATGTTCTCACCATGGCCGTCGGCACGACGGAGCGGATCAAGATACAGAATTTCCAGGGTGAGATTGAAGTGGGCGATCAAATTCTGCTCTGCTCCGATGGCCTCACCGGCCCGGTGCCGGACGGCGACATCAAATCCATCCTGCTGGAGTCGATCACCATCGAACAGAAGGTCGATAAACTGATTGCACTCGCGAAGGAACGCGGCGGCCCGGATAACGTGACCGCCGTTATTCTGCACTGCCTGCCCTGACTGCTCCGGCCGCTTGCGGCGTTATAGCCGGACGACGTTCTTGCCGGGGAAGGCTTTGAGCGCGTTTCGGGTATCGACAACCAGTTTCGCGGTCCGGCTCACCTTGCCGTAATCGACGTTCCGGTGGTCGGTCACCACCACAACGCAATCGGCGTTCGCAAGGGCGGCGTCTTCGTCCAGTTGCTCGATCTCGATTCCCTCGTGCTGTACCGTCCGCGCGATATAGGGGTCGCTGAAGGTAACCCTGGCGCCCTTCTGTTGCAGCAGGTAAGCGATATCGAGCGCGGGGGATTCCCGCAGATCGTCGATATCCCGCTTGTAGGCGATGCCGAGCAGGTGAACGTGGCTCCCCTTCACCGATTTGCTGTGTTCGTTGAGCGCGTTGCTGATCTTATCCACGACAAATTGCGGCATCTGCCCGTTGACGTATCCGGCGAGTTCTATAAAACGAGCCTCGATGCCGGCCTGCTTGGTCTTCCACGATAAGTAGAACGGGTCGATGGGGATGCAATGTCCGCCGAGTCCAGGCCCAGGGAAAAACGGCATAAACCCAAAAGGCTTGGTGGCGGCGGCCTCGATCACTTCCCAGACGTTGATCCCCATGCGGTCGCACATCATAGCCAGTTCGTTCACCAGGCCGATGTTAATCATCCGGAAGGTATTCTCGAGCAGTTTCACCATTTCGGCGACGCTGGTGGAAGCGACGGGCACCACGGTATCGAGCGCCTGCCGGTAGAAAGAGGCGCCGGCCTCGGTGCAGGCGGGCGTTGTGCCGCCCACCACCTTGGGGATGTTTCTGGTCTGGTAATGCGGATTCCCCGGATCCACCCGCTCGGGCGAAAAGCAGAGGAAGAAATCCTTCCCCACGGTTAAGCCGCTTGTCGCCAGGGTGGGCAGCAGAAGCTCCTCGGTGGTTCCGGGATAAGTCGTGGATTCGAGAATAACCAGCGTGCCCGCCTTCAGGTACTTCGCCAGCTCCTCCGTACAGGCCACAATGTAGCTCATGTCCGGATCCTTCGTTTTGCGCAGCGGCGTCGGCACGCAGATATTGACGGTGTCGAGGTTCGCAATTTCGGCAAAATCCGTGGTCGCGCGCAGAAGCCCCTGCTCGACGAGCGGCTTCAACTCGTCATTGTGGACGTCGAGGATGTAAGATTCGCCGCGGTTCAATTGATCTACCTTTTCGGCGGAGACGTCGATGCCCGTAACGCGGAAGCCCGCCTTGGCGAACTCCACGGCCAGCGGAAGACCCACGTACCCCAAGCCCAGAACGCCGGCGTTCGCGCTCTTATCCGCGATTTTTGCCATCAGTCGGTCTAACTCGCTCATTCCGTAACGTCTCCTTCATCCCAATAAAAAGCGCCTTGGCCGATCAGGCTGGCCCATCCATCAAGCCGCAAACCGCCGCCGCCTTCGTCGTGGAACTCGAGCGGACCGGCTTCCGTCTCCACGGTCAGCGGCAACCGCACGATACCTCTCGCGATGGCCGCCGCCGCCACGCCCGTGGCGCCCGTGCCGGAGCTCAGCGTGGCGCCCGCGCCCCGTTCAAAAAAACGAGCTTCCACCCGGTGCAGGCTCAGCCCGCGATAAAACGAAATGTTGCTGCGCTTGGGGAATGCCGGATGCTGCTCCAATTGAGCGCCCCATTCCTTCCACGGGAAATCGAAATCTTCGACGGCTACCGCGAATTGCGGATTGCCGACATCCACGCGGCGTCCTTTCACCCGCACGGGGTCGGATCCCGCAATCGCAAGCTCTTCCTCGGGAAACACCGTGGGGCGGTTCATCGCCATGGAGAACAGGTAAGCCTGTCCTTTAACCTCGCGCAGCTTCAACTCCCGAATCCCCGCGCCGGTTCGCAGACGCCACTCCGTAACGTCCGGATGCTGGGAGGCGAGCCAGGCGGCGACGCACCGGGTGCCGTTTCCAGAAAGCTCCGCCTCGCTGCCATCGGAATTGTACAGATGAATCGCGGCATCCCATGCGTCTCCCTCGCCCGGCGGCCGCACCAGATACCAGCCATCGGCGCCAATGCCACGATGCCGGTCGCAAATGGCCCTCGCGGCTTGAGCACGGCCGGTGGCCGGAGCATCCGCTTCGCGGGTGACCAGGAAGTCATTCCCCGCTCCCTCGGCTTTAATGAACGGTATCGGCATCCGCCTCCTCCTCCGTCGCGGTAT
>CAZXBZ010000008.1:0-24267 GCA_964639135.1 uncultured Solibacteraceae bacterium
CGGCGCCGTGCAGCCTTCCATCGTTCGCAAGACGGATGGTTCGCTTGTCGCATGGTTCCGGGATAACGGGCCCGCCCCCAAACGAGTTTTGCGCAGTGAATCCCGGGACGACGGCGTCTCCTGGAGCGCCGCGGCGGATACCGATATCCTCAACTCCGGCACAAGTGTGGAAGTCATCGCACTCCAGAGCGGCGAATGGCTGATGGTGAATAACGATACCGAACAAGGGCGCTATTTGCTCACCGCTTCCATTTCGGACGACGAAGGCGCAACCTGGAAGTGGAAGCGCGCCATCGAAACAGACCGCCGCGGTGAAAAGCCCGGTTCATTCCACTACCCGTCGGTGATTCAGGCGGCCGATGGAACCATCCACGTAACCTATAGCTACTTTCTCAACCACATCCCCGAAGGGCAGCCGCGCAAGAGCATCAAGCATGCGGCGTTCAATGTGGATTGGGTGAAGGAAGGCGGCCGCTAAAGGCGGTAAGCCGATGGATTCCTACGCCGAGTACGCGCGGAACTTTGTGGGGTTGCTGGCGATCGTCGACCCGATCGGCGCCATCCCTCTTTTCATCAGCCTCATGCCCCACGCCACCGCCGCCGAGCGCCGGCGCACGGCATGGCATTCGGCCCTCGCCGTCGCCATCATTCTGGTGGGCGCCATGTTTGCCGGCGAACCGGTGCTGAGCCTGTTCGGCATCAGTATCTCCGCCTTTCGAGTCGGTGGCGGCCTTCTCATTCTGCTCATGGCGATTGAGATGCTGAATGCCCGCCAAGGCCGCACGCGGCATACCGACGAGGAGGATGTCGAAGCGCTGCAAGCGGAATCCATCGCCGTCGTGCCGCTCGCCATTCCCTTGATGGCCGGGCCTGGAGCCATCAGCCTCGTGATTGTCACGGCCAACCGCGCCCGAGACTGGGTGGATGTCGTTGCGCTGGCTCTGAGCTGCCTTGCCACCGCGCTGCTGGTCTGGATCTGCCTTCGCCTGGCCGACGCCATCCGCCGCCTTCTCGGCGCCACCGGAATCAACATCGCCACCCGCGTCATGGGCATGATTCTTGCCGCGATCGGCGTCGAGCTCATTGCCACGGGCTTCAAGGAACTCTTCCCCGGCCTTATCCACTAGTTGCGTGGTTGCGGCTAGCGTGGCTTCTCGGCCACCACGGCGAAGAGATTATCCCGCCATCGCTCAATGGTCTCGATGTGCCGGAAGCCGCCCGCTTCCAGTTCCTCGCGCAAAACCGCGATGGGGATTCCATGCCCGCCGCGGTTCGAAGGCACTCCCGCCGGAATGCTCCACGCGCGCCCGGCTTCCGGCCGAAAATCGATCACCACCAGTCTCCCGCCCGGTTTGAGGTTGCGGTAAAGGCTCGCCACCATCGCCTTTGGATCCGTGAAGTGGTGGTAAACGTCGCGCATGTAGATCCCGTCGCAGCAGTTTCCGGCAAGGTTGGTCGAATCGCTCGAAGAGGTGATAACCGTGACGGCCAGGCCCTTTTGCGCGGCGAAGCGTTTCCGCATCGAATCGAGCTTTGCCGGGTCCAGTTCGGTTACGAACAGCCGTCCGTCATTTCCCAGCAGAGAGGCTACGGCCACCGCCACGTCTCCATCGCCGCCGCCGATCTCGCCCACCGTGGCTCCCGAGCCGGCGTGCAGATTCTCGAGAATCCGCCGCGCGTCTTCCCGTGCGTCATTCGGCCTCAGGGGAATGCTGCCGCAGGCCAGCAGCAGGCTATAAACCAGCATCGTGGACGCGGCGGCACGAATTCCGCGGAGCGGTCTGAGCTTCATGGGCGTCACCTCGTTAGCCTCTATGCTACCTTCAGCACACGCAATCGAGTACACGAAAGAACCTCTCGGCGTGATTTGGAGAGGCGCGTCTTACTTTCTCGGGATTGATTTCAGCCAGGATTTCAAAGGAGTGCTTCCCTTCCGTGTATGCTCCCTTCGCTGTATTCTTGCTAGCCTGCCTCAGGCACTGTTTCAGCGTGTTCTTCGGGATCAATTCAATATTGGTCCGCTGGCTTAGCGCATTCGCGTTGAAGCCTTGTCCGAAGTAGGAAGCCAGCGCATCGCGGTCCGCAAGAAACCAAGCCTCCATTGCTTGCACCATCAAATGAAGATGGTCATCGCTTGCATTCGCCGGCGCTCGCCATCCGTCCTCGACGTGGTTTTCTACATGGGTCCAGGACGACGGATGATTGACTGGGCCCTCGCTGTCGACGAGCAGCATCACGAATTCATTGTTTGTTCGGGCGGTGAATGCTGTCTTAAAACGATCGAACGCGTTCGCCCTTCCGCCACAAACGACGAAACGCGGCATTCGATTCTGAAATCCGGCCTTTTGAATAAACTCGACAAACCCCTGCCGGCATTGGGTTGCGAGAGCTTTGTTCCGTGCCCCACCGCCTTCCACGAACACCTTTACCGTCACCAGCGGTTGCCTCCGAGTTCGCCACTCCTCCAGAGCTGCCCCAGCCCGTATTCACCGAGCCAGGCCCGCAAGTCTTCGTAACCGCGACGCGCCATTGTTGTGGAACCGTTGAATTTTTCGCAGATAACAACGGCCTCGGGTGTCTCCGTCAAACCATCAACGAGAATGTCGGAGTGCGTGGTCACAATCAATTGCATTCGGTGAGAGGCTTCCACCAGCAGCTTTGCCAGGCCTGGCAGCAGATCCGGATGCAGCCCCAACTCCGGTTCTTCAAGGCACACCAGCGGTGGCGGCTCTGGGTGACAAAGAATTGCGAGAAGGCAAAGGTAGCGAAACGTGCCATCGGATAGTCGCGTGGCGGGAACGGGAGATTCCAGTGCTTCATAATGCAGAAAAAGCTGAATGCTTCCCCCCAATACACGCGTGGAGAAATTGGTAACTGCGCCATCCGCGCTTTGTAGTTTCTCAACTAGGCTGGAGCGCAATCCGGGACGGTGCTCCAAATCGTTGAGTACCAGTGCAATATTCGAGAAGTCCTCCTCAAGGTAGTCCGCGGGAAGGTCAGTGGGCCGGGGCTTTCGTGGTTCCGTATTCCTTCCGATGTTCCACTCACGGAAGAGCTTTATTCTGCTGTATCGATTGCCGAGATAGGTGAGTTCAGGATATAGGTCCGGATCTTTACGCTGCGAAAGGACGGATTGATCGAGCGGTAGATCTTCTCTGTGCAATTCGCGGCGCGACCGGCTGTTTTCCGATGCTCCATCCGTGCGCACATTCAAGACGGGGCGGCCGCCCTGATAACGGTAAAAGAAATATGCATCCGATTCCCCGAGCTTGCTGGGGCGTTCGTTTTCGATGGCCTCATCGGCGAGTTCCGCGCGCTGGCCCACGCTGCGCAGTTGCAATCGGTGACGAAGGGGCATCAAGCCGTCTGGATAGTAGAGTACGGCTTCGAGATCTCCCATGGCTGGCGCATGAGTCCCCTTCCAGAGCCACTCTCCGATTCCCCCTCCGCGTTGAATGGGGTCAAGAAGGTTCCGCGACGCCGCTTGCAGCAGGGAGACAACATCGATCAGATTCGATTTGCCGGATCCGTTCGGGCCGATCAGGACATTGAGGGATTGGAGCTCGAGCTCTTCCGAATCCGGTCCGAATGACAGAAGGTTCTGAATGCGAATTGTTCGCAGAAACCGTTTATCGCCGAGCATCTTACCCATTCTATTCCGCATGCACGCAAGGGGCGTATCGAAGAGTTTTGCATGCGCGTTCGGAGATCTTCTTCATACCCACGCTACGATGAAATCAATGCTGGCATTGTTGAGCTGTCTGGGAATCACCAAGTCTTTTGGGGCGAGGCCGCTATTTCAAAACTTCAGCATCCATCTGGCTGAGGGGGACCGCCTCGGGCTGATCGGGCGTAACGGCAGCGGCAAGAGCACGCTCATGAAGATTTTGGCGGGCCTTGAAACTCCGGACAGCGGCGAGGTGGTGCGCCGCAAGGGCGCGCGCGCCGGCTACGTGTCCCAGCAGACCGAATTCACCGCGGAAGATACCGTCTGGAGCGTCCTCGAAAGGGGCATCGCCTCGCGCGAACTCGATGGCGCCGAGCGGGCCCGCGGCCTGCGTGTCCTGATGGGGAAAGCAGGCTTCGACGATCCGTCCGAACCCGCGCTGAACCTCTCCGGAGGCTGGCGTAAACGCCTTGCGATCGCCGAGCAAATCGCCGCGAAGCCGGATCTGCTGCTTCTCGATGAGCCCACCAACCATCTGGATCTTGAGGGTATCGAGTGGCTCGAAGATTTCCTCAAGAACGAAGCGTCCAGTTTCGTCGTCGTCAGCCATGACCGCCTCTTTCTCGAAAACGTTATCGAACAAATGGCCGAGCTGGGCCGGAATTTTCCAGACGGTATCTTTCGCGCGCCGGGCAATTACTCCGCCTTTCTTGAAAAACGCGGCGAATTCCTGACGGCGCGGGCGTCCTATGAACAGTCCCTCGCGAACCGCGTGCGCACGGAACTCGAGTGGCTGCGGCGTGGCCCGAAAGCACGCGGCACGAAAGCAAAAGCGCGCGTCGACGAGGCGTACCGTCTGATGGATGAGCTTGACGTCACCCGGTCGCTCAACAAGAGCGGCGGCGCTCAAATCGATTTTGCCTCCACCGGCCGCCAGACCAAGCGGCTGCTCGCGGCGGAGCATCTCACCAAGGCCTTCGGCTCGCGTGTTCTTTTCGAGGATCTCTCGTTTCTCCTCGCGCCGGGCATGCGGCTAGGCTTGGTCGGGGCGAATGGCAGCGGCAAGAGCACGCTGCTTCGCGTGCTCCTGGGCCAGCTTCCGCCCGATAGCGGAACCATTGAGCGCGCCGCTTTTCTCAAGCCGGTCTATTTCGATCAGAAGCGCGAACAGCTCAATCCGGCGGAAACGCTACGGCGGGCCCTCGGCGCGCACGAAGACTTCGTTCTCTATCGCGGAGAATCCATTCATGTCGCGGCCTGGGCGCAGCGTTTTCTCTTCGATAAAGAGCAGTTGCAGTCGCCCGTTGGCAGTCTCTCCGGTGGTGAGCATGCAAGGCTCCTTATTGCCCGTCTCATGCTCGACCCGGCCGACCTGCTCCTCCTCGACGAGCCCACGAACGACCTCGACATCCCGACGCTCGAGGTGCTAGAGGAGAGCCTTACCGAATTTCCCGGTGCGCTCATCCTGATCACGCACGACCGTTTTCTGCTCGATCGCGTATGCACGCGGATTCTGGGGCTTTACGGTGACGGCGCCTGGGGTATGTTCGCCGATTATTGGCAGTGGCGGGACGCTCGGCGCGAGCACGAAGCCGGGCGCGCCCGGGAGGCACGGGCATCACGGCCAGCGGCCGGGCCGCCCCGAGAGGCGGCCGCCGCGCCCCGTGCCGTGAAACTCTCCTACATGGAGCAGCGCGAGGCGGACGGCATGGAAGAGCGCATCCACCTTGCCGAGAGCCGTCTCGCGGCGCTGGAGCCTCAGTTGAACGATGCGCTTGTTCTTCGGGACACCGCGCGCGTAAAGCAGCTCCTCGCGTCGCAGTCGCGGTTATCGGCGGAGATCGATGGCCTTTACGAACGCTGGGCGGAACTCGAGGACAAGCAGACCGGGATGAGCTTCACGTAAACGCCGCGCGCTCACTGGCTCCAGGGGTCGAAGAGATTCATCTGCCGAAGCTTCATGTAGTGAGGGCCGTCGCGTTTTCCCTTGGAAAAGATCCGCGTGCCCACTCGTCCCTTGAAGTGGTACCCCGCCGCGTCGGCGATCCGTGATTCCAGATTTCCCTGGAGATCCGAACTGCTGGCCGTGCGGTGTATCCAGTGGCGCGTGAAGTCGTTGAGCGCGGCTTCAAGCGGAGCGTGCGCGCACCGCCATTCGCCTGCCCGGAGGATGGCCTTATAGTTGCCGATTCTAAGCAGCACGCTCATCGGTTCTCAGGATACATCGCTTTGTGCGCCGCGTTGCGCCGGAGTGTCCGTGAGCGCCGCGAAGATTGTTTCCCGCGGCCAAGTGCGATACACATGCTGTAGGGGGAAGAGTTGCCAATACGCCTTACCGCGTTCGAAATCATCTCTCAGATTATCCCGGCCGCGCTCGCGATCGCGCTCGCGAAAGTTCTGATTACCGTTCTGTGCCTTACCCCCATCTCCCTTTACTCTCAGACGGCGTCCTCCCCGGCGGAGAAGCCGGCTGCCGCCTCCCAAACCGTGATCACCGTCAATATCGATGGCGTCATTCATCCGATTACGGTGGAGATTCTGCGCCACGCCGTCAAACAGGCGGAAACCACCGGGGCCGCGGCGTTGCTCATCCGCCTGAACACGCCCGGCGGCCTGATGGACGCCATGCGCGAGTGCGTCGAGGTGATCGTTGCCTCGAAGGTTCCCGTTGTCACCTATGTAACCCCCAGCGGGGCGCGCGCCGCCTCGGCCGGTTTTTTCCTTCTCGAAGCCGGCGATATCGCCGCCATGGCGCCCGGCACGAATACCGGCGCGGCTTCCCCGGTGCTGATGGGCGAAAAGATGGATCCGGTGATGCGGAAGAAAGTGGAAGAAGATGCTTCCGCCAGCCTTCGCAGCATTGTCTCCCGGCGCGGACGCAATGCGGATCTTGCCGAAAAAACGGTGCTCGAAGCCAAGGCGTTCACGGAGAATGAGGCGCTCAAGCAGAATCTGATTGACCTGCTCGCCGATAACGACGATGCCCTTTTCGCCGCCATTGCGGGGCGGCGCTACAAGAACTGGTCCGGCGAGGAACGCACGCTCGCCGTCGCGAGCCCTGTTTTTGTCCCCTATCAGGAAAGCTGGCGCGAACAGCTTATGTCCGCCGTGAGCGACCCGAACCTGGCCTTCATCCTCACCATCGCAGGAGTGCTGGGCATTTATGTCGAATTCACGCACCCCGGTCTTATCCTGCCCGGAGTCGCCGGAGCCATTGCGGCGCTCGTGGGTCTTTCGGCGCTCTCCATTCTTCCCATTAACTGGATGGGCGTGACGCTCCTGGTGCTCGCGGTGGTGTTCTTTGTTCTGGAAGCGAATTTTGCGTCCCACGGGATTCTCGGCTCCGGCGGAGCCGTGGCAATGGCCCTGGGCGCGGTTCTCCTGGTGGATAGCCCCATTCCGGAAATGCGCATCCGCTGGGGAGTGGCCCTGGCCGTCTCGCTCGCCTTTACGGCCATCACGGTCTTCCTGCTTTCCCTGGTTCTCCGGGCCCACCGGTCGAAGGTGCGGACCGGGGTGGAATCCCTCCCCGGCCGGGAAGCCGTCGCTGTCGAAAACCTTGCTCCCGCCGGACGGATTTTTCTCGATGGGGACTATTGGAATGCCATCTCGTCCGCGCCCGTGCCCAAGGACGGCCGGGTTCGCGTGCTGCGCCTGAGCGGGCTCACCGTGTATGTCGAGCCGGTCACGGAGTCTTCTCCGTTAACGCCGCGGCCCTGAACTGTGATGTTATGTGAACTCTGGAGGTAAACGTCGTGGAACCAACCCTGATCATCGTCGCCATCGTTGTGCTCTGGGCGCTCTCCTGCATTAAGGTGCTCGCCGAGTACGAACGCGGTGTGATCTTCCGCCTGGGCCGCCTGCGGGGAATGCCGAAGGGGCCCGGTATTATCTTCGTCTGGAGGCCGATCGACAACCTCGTGCGGATGTCCCTCCGCGTCGAAACCCTGGATGTCCCTCCGCAGGATGTCATCACGAAGGATAACGTCACCGTGAAGGTGAACGCCGTTGTGTATTTTCGTGTGGTCGATCCGAATAAGGCCGTCGTTGAAGTCGCCAACTATCTCTACGCCACCTCGCAGCTGGCTCAGACACGCCTTCGCAGCGTGCTTGGCGAGGTGGAACTCGATCAGCTCCTGAGCGACCGCGAGCATCTCAACCTCCGGCTCCAGGCCGTGCTCGACCAGCATACGGACCCCTGGGGCATCAAGGTGCAGATGGTCGAAGTGAAGCAGGTGGATCTGCCCGAGCAGATGATTCGCGCCATCGCCAAGCAGGCGGAGGCCGAGCGCGAACGCCGCGCCAAGATCATCCACGCCGAGGGTGAGTTCGGCGCTGCGGCCCGCCTTGCCGATGCCGCCGAGCTGATCCAGAAGCAGCCGGCCGCTCTCCAACTGCGGTATCTGCAGACTCTTGTCGAACTCGGCGTGGAGAAAAATTCCACGATTGTCTTCCCCGTTCCCATCGATGTCTTTACCGGCGTGACGAAGCTTCTTGAAAAGGCTGGTATAAAGGAGTAATCGGCGAAACATCGCGGGCCGGTTCTGTTTCGTGGTGAGCCGGCTCCGCGGATTGAGGTCCTGCTATGTCGAAATCGGACGAAGGGCATTACGAGCTCGTATTGGGGAACCGCCAGCTCGTCAGCGGCTTCTTTGTGCTCGTCATCCTGTTCGCGATCTTCCTTACGCTCGGCTATATACTGGGCCGCAATTCGGTCGTGAGCGATCAGCCCGGCATCATAGCCGGCGCCACGGGCGAAGAGTCGCAAGCCGCGGCGGCTTCCCCCGTGCCCAGCGCGGCGTCTCTCGCGCAACGCCCGGCCGCGTCGGAAGGCGCGCCGGAGCCGGTTACGGCCGCGCATGAAACCGGGCTTCAGTCCGTTCCGCCGGCGCCTGAAGCGAAGACGTCCCCGGTCCCTCCCCCCAATGAAAAACCTCATCAGGCGGCCGTTACTCAGCCCGCGACGCCGGAGAGCCGGGAGCAATCGGCGGCGGCGCTGCGCACCCGTGAAATTCTTGGCGGCAGGGTGCAGCTCATCACGCCCCGTAAAGGGGATGTGTTTCTGCAGGTTGCCGCGATTGGGCGCGCCGAGGCGGAAGTGATGGCGGAGCAGTTGCGGAAACGCGGCCACCGCGCGTTTCTTTCGGAAGTGCCGAATCGCGATTTGTTCCGTGTGCTCATCGGCCCCTTTGAGACGACGGCCCGCCTCAACGAAGCAAAGAAGAAGCTTACGGACGAAGGCTTGCCCACTCTCGTGCAGCGCTACTAGCGCCCACTCCAGCCGTCCTCCAGCGTACGCAACAAGAGGCGTCACGGCCGCAAGAGTGCGATATCGTGGTGCTCATGATGCACCAATCGTTATCGCGGCGTTTTTTTCTGGGCGCCGCCACGGCGGCCGCTTCGCTGCGTGTCTCCGGCGCGAATGACCGCGTTCAGATCGGCCTTATCGGCGCGGGCAGCCGCGGTTCTTATGTGACGCAAACCGCCCGGGAGCACGGCCTGGCCGCCGTTGTGGCGGTGGCCGATATCTACCCGCCGCGTCTTGCGCGATTTCGCAAGTCCATCGCGGGCGCGGATGCCGGCGGACCCGCGGCCTACTCGGATTTCCGCGCTCTGCTTGACCGCAAGGAGATCGACGGCGTCGTGATCGGCGCGCCGGACCATTGGCACGTCCCCATGACCATTGCCGCCGTTCGCGCCGGCAAGGACGTCTACTGCGAAAAGCCGCTTACCCACTCCCTCGAAGAGGGCGACTCGGTGATCGCCGCGGTCGAGGAAACAGGCCGCATCCTGCAGGTGGGTTACCAGCAGCGCAGCTATCCGCATTTTCAGCAGGTGCGTGAACTGATCGCATCCGGAGCGATCGGCCGGGTCACCCAGGCGCTCACCTGGTGGAACCAGAACTACAACGGCAGGCAGCCTCCCCAGCAAGTCGATACGTCTCAACTCGACTGGCAGCAATTTCTTGGCAATGCCTGCCCGCGCGATTTCGATCTCTGGCGTTACACAAATTGGCGCTGGTTCTGGGATTACGGCGGGGGGACGCTCACCGATCTCTACTCGCACTGGATCGAATCCGTGCAGTGGATCATGGACGACCACATCCCGAGCGAAGTGCGCGGCCAGGGCGCCAACCTCCAAGTGCCTTGGTTCGAAGCGCCCGATACCGTCAGCCTTGCTTCCCTCTATCCGAAGGGTTTCCAGGTCTCCTACCTCAGCACGATGATTACCCGCATGGAGGACGGCGGCATCCTCTTCCGCGGAACCGACGGTTCCCTCAAGCTGACGCGCATGTTTTTTGAGATCTATCCCGAGCGGGGGGAACTCGATCGCAAAACCAAACTCCCCGCTCCGTCCATGCACGTGGATGCACAGCGCGACGGCACGGTGGATCACGTCCTCAACTGGCTCGATTGTATCCGAAGCCGCAAGACGCCGAACTCGCCCGTGCGAGACGCCGTGAACGCCGCCAACGCCGCGCATTTCGGGAACGAAGCCATTCGGTCCGGCCGCGACGTTGTTCCGGCCCGAGCCCCAGGCGCCTGGCGTTCGCTTTTCGATGGCCATTCGCTGAATGGGTGGGTGGAAGATACGCCGGGCGTCTGGAGCGTACGCGACGGCATGATCGTGGGCCGGCATGGCGGCCAGAAATGGAATGATTTCCTGCGCACGCGCGAGTCTTTCGGCAATTTCGAACTGAGCCTCGAATTCCGGCTCACGAACGGCGCGGGCAATAGCGGCGTCCAGTTCCGTAGCATCCCCGCTTCCCGCGAGCATGAACTCAGCGGCTACCAGGCCGATATCGGCGAGCAATACTGGGGATCGCTCTACGATGAATCCCGCCGGAATAAAACCCTGGCCGAGGCGCCGAAACCCGCCGTCGCGAAGCTGGATCCCTCCGGCTGGCATACGTATGTCGTCCGCGCCAACGGCCGCCACATCAGCCTTACTCTTGATGGCATGCGCACGGTCGATTACACGGAGCCGGAGCCGGATATTCTTGAACGCGGCATTCTGGGGCTTCAGGTACACTCCGGCCCTGGGGTGGAGGCAAGCTTCCGGAATATTCGAATCCGTGAATTGTAGGCGTGAGGGCGGCGGCTTAGATCAGCCAGGAGACATACTTTGTTTCGAGATAGTCTTCCATGGCGTAGCGGCCGCCCTCCCGCCCGAACCCCGAGTGCTTCATGCCGCCGAACGGCGCTTGCGCCGTGGAGGGCGCGCCGTCGTTCGCGCCGATCACTCCGTATTCGAGCGCTTCGGCCACGCGCATCAGTCTTGAGGCGTCCCGTGTATAGAAATACGCCGCGAGTCCGTATTCGGAGGCGTTCGCCCTCTCAATCGCCTCCTCTTCGAAGGTGAAGCGCGCCACCGGGGCAACCGGGCCGAAGGTTTCTTCGCGCGCCAGCCTCATTTCCGGGGTGAACCCCTCGATCAGCGTCGGCGCGAAAAATCGGTCCGCCAGCCCCTGGATGGCTAGCCGCCGTCCGCCATGGCGCACGGATGCGCCCGCCGCGAGAGCGTCATCAACGTGCGCCTCCACTTTCGCCATCGCCGCGTCGTCGATCAGCGGACCAATGCTTACGCCGGCGTCCGTGCCCCGCCCGGCCTTCAGTTCGCTCATCGCGGCCGCGTAGCGCGAGACGAATTCCTCATAAACCCCCGCCTGCACGTAGAAGCGGTTCGCGCAAATGCACGTCTGCCCGGCGTTCCGGAACTTGCTGGCGATCGCCCCGCGGACGGCCAGGTCGAGATCGGCGTCGTCGAAAACCAGAAAGGGCGCGTGCCCGCCAAGTTCCAGCGAGAGCCGCGTGAGGTTTCGGGCGGCCTTCGCCATCAGCAGGCGGCCCACTTCCGTCGAGCCCGTGAAGCTCAGCTTGCGCACTCGCGCATCGCTTAGCCAGGCGTCCACGATGCTTTCGGGCTCTCCAGTCACCACGTTCAGGACGCCCTCGGGGATGCCGGCCTCGCGCGCGAGCCAGGCCATCGCGAGCGCGGTCAGCGGAGTTTGTTCCGCGGGTTTCACCACCGCGGTGCAGCCTGCCGCCAGCGCCGGGCCGATCTTTCGGGTAATCATCGCAGCCGGGAAATTCCAGGGCGTTACCACCGCAACGATGCCCACCGGCTGCCGCAGCACCAGAATACGCTGTTCCCGCCGCGACGCCGGAACGATGTCTCCATGGATGCGCTCCGCTTCCCCGGCGGCGAATCTCAGGAACGACGCCGCATAGAGGATTTCGCCGGCCGCCTCGGCCAGCGGCTTGCCCTGTTCGGTGGTGAGCAGCGCGGCGAGAGAATCTCGCTCCTCGATCATCAGCGCGGCAAAGCGATCGAGACGCCGCGCGCGCTCTCCGGCGATGAGGCCGCGCCATTCCCCGGCGGCCGTTTCCGCCCGGTCCACCGCGTGGCGCGCCGCGACAACGCCGCCGTTCGTCACGAAGGCGATCCGTTCATCCGTTGCGGGGTCCAGAACCTCGATACCGTTATCCGCGCGGCCGATACGGTCGAGCCAGCGCTCCACCAGCACCCGCGGTCCGCGTGCCGGTTCTTCCCGGCCGCTTGCGAACGTTTGCGCCATTCCGTAACCTCCTTGGGGGGAGCTGCCTGGCGGCGGTTCTATGCTTTGGCGGCGTCTTCTCGCTGGCTTTGCGCCTTTGCCTCCGCGAAATAGCGCCGCAGCGGTTCCTCGAGCGCGGCGTTTGTCACGACGCAGGTGGGGCTGTAGATCGTGCTCTCGCCGTCGAAATCAAAATAAGCGCCGCCCGCCTCTTCAATCAGAATTTTCGACGGCGCATAATCCCAGGGCTTCCCCGTGACGCACAGAAATGCTTCCATCTGGCCGCTTACCACGTAGGCCGGTTCCAGCCCGCCGAAGCAGCGGATCGCCCAGAACCGCGAGGCGAACTCCTGGATCGTCGAGGAGAAAAACTGGTTCGCCAAATGGTTGATCCCATTGAAGCCCAGGATCGAGCGCGAAAGCCGGTCCACCGTTGAAACCTTCAGCCGCCGCCCGTTACAGAACGCGCCGTTCCCTTTCGAGGCGTAATAGATTTCCCCTAGCACCGGATGGTTTGAAATGCCCGCCACGATCTCGCCATCCGCCTCGAGCGCCACCAGGTTCGAGTAGGTCGGCAACCGGCGGGCATAGTCCTTGGTGCCGTCAATGGGGTCCAGAATCCAGCGCCGTCCGCTCCGGCCGCTGGAGTTCGAGCCTTCTTCCCCGAGGAATCCATCTTCGGGGAAAGCTTTCGCGAGGTTTTCCACCAGAAACTTCTCGGCGGCCTTGTCGGCGTCCGTCACCGGCGAGTCGTCTTCCTTGATCTCGGTGACGAAGCCCTTTGCCCGGTAGTCCAGTGTAATCTGCCCCGCCTGCTTCACTAGCGCAAGCGCGGTCTCTAGTTCCAGTTCCCAAGCCATCGTTTTTATTGTATCGTTGCGCATGCCCGCACCCCTGGGGCTGCCTCTCGAATCCGTGCGGGCGGCCCGCGAGGCGGCGGAGGTTTTGTGGCCGCGCCCCGCCGCCAGCCGTTGCCCGTTTGTTGCCCGAACCCCGCCGGGATGGTAGCATCCGAGCGATGGACACCCGCACCATATACACGCTCCTGAAAAACAACGCCGCCGCTCTCGGCGACGCCCCAGCCCTGCACGTGCCGGTGACCAGGGACGGGAAGCGGGATTACCACGTCTACACCTGGAATGACTTTCTCGGGATCGTCGAGGAAGCCGCGTGCGGGTTGCGGGCCGCCGGTTTCTCCCGCGGCGACATCATCGCCATCGCCGCCGATACCAGCGCCGAATTCTATTTCGCCGATACCGCCGTCGTCTCGGCCGGGTGTATCTCCGCCGCCGTTTACCTCGGCTACCCTCCCGAGGAGCAGGTGCGTTCCATTCAGGAGTGCGACGCCCGGGCCGTCATCGCGGATAGCCCGGATACAATCCGGAAGCTCCGCCACGCGGCGGGAGCGGATGGCCTCAATACGCGGTGGTTTGTCCTTAAGGGCGAAGCGGAAGACGCGGTGAGCTTTGATGAGCTTCGCCGCGGCGGGCGCGAGGCCATGGAGCAGGATCCCCAATTTCTCTCCTGCATCGAGGCGGAGGTAAAGCCCGACGATTATGCCATACTCTACCTCACCTCCGGAGCCACCGGCCAGCCCAAAATGGCTCTTGTCACCCATCACGCCTGCGTGACGAATACCGATATCGCTCCCGCGCTGGGGCTTGATTCCACTCAGCGGACCCTTGTCTTTCTGCCCGCCGCGCACATCACCCAGCGCCTTGCCGGCCAGCTCGTGCCCATCGCCAGCGGGATGAAGGTGTATTTCTCCGAAAGCCTGCTGCGTCTGGCGCAGGACCTCAAGTCTTCCCAGCCCACGTTCTTCGTGGCCCCGCCTCGCCTCTGGGAGCGTATCTACACAAGCATTTGCACGGAGGCGAGGAAGAAGGGCGGATTCGCGGAGAAGATCTTCTACTGGGCGCTCGGCGTCGGGCTGACGGCGCTCGATTACCGCCTCGCCGGCAAAGCCGTGCCCGCGCACATCGCGCTTGCGCAAAAGCTGGCGGACCGTCTGGTTTATTCCAAGGTGCGCGAACGCTTCGGAGGACACATGCGTCTCGCCGCCTCCGGTTCCGCCCCCCTTGGCCGTGATCTCGCCCGCTTTTATCTCGCCATGAACTTCCCCCTCATGGAAGGCTTCGGCCTCACCGAGGGCGGCATCACGGCGATCAACCCGCTCGATAAACCCAAGCCCGGGACCATCGGCAAGGTGCTCCCCGGCGCTGAAATGAAAGTGGATGAAGAGGGCGAACTGCTCATCCGCGGACCGATGATCTTTTCCGGCTACTACAAAGACCCCGAGGCCACCGCGCGCGTTCTGGTCGATGGCTGGGTCCACACCGGCGATGTCGCCGCCATCGATGACGAAGGCTATTTTTCCATCACCGGACGGAAAAAAGAGGTCATCGTCAGCTCAAACGGCAAGAAGGTCTACCCGGCGAAGATCGAGGATTTCTTCAAGATGGAGCCGCTTATCAACCACGTCATGCTGGTTGGAGACAAGCTCCCCTTCGTTACCGCGCTCTTCACCATCAACCAGCAGATCGCGGAGAACCTTCCCGGCATGGCCGAATACAAAGGCGCGGATCTCGCCGTCATCTCGAAGACGCCCGTTGTGCATGCCGAGGTGCAGCGCGCGGTCAATACCCTAAATCAGAGCCTCCCGGCCTTCGAGCAGATTCGCCGTTTCGTTATTGTGGACCGTGAGTTCTCGGTCGAAAACGGCGAACTCACGGCCACCATGAAGCTGCGCCGCGCCCGCGTGGTGGAGAATTTCCGCGAAGAGGTGATGCGCCTTTACGAAGGGCGCGACGAGGTGCGGCTCTGACCGGCGGGCATCGCCGTGGTGGCGCCGCCGGCCGCTACGCTTCTTTCGGCTCCTCTGGCCAGATCGCTTTCGAGAAAACACCTCCGTCCACCCAGATGGTCTGGCCGGTGATGAACGCAGCTTCCGGCGACGAGATCATCACGCAGGCCTTGCCGACATCCGCGGGTTTCCCCACACGCCCGAGCGGTGTTTCGCGTCCCCATTTCAGGGCGTAATTCGAGCTTTCGTGCCGCGTCCGCTCGATCTCGATAGCACCCGGCGCGATACAGTTCACGCGGACCTGGTATTGCCCCAGTTCGGCCGCCGCCACCTTCGTGAACATCTCGATGCCGCCCTTGCTGGCGGTGTAGGAAGAGAGCATCGGGAAGGCGATTTTATTGCTCCCCGAGCCGATCAGCACGATGCTGCCGCCGCCGTGCTCCTTCATGTGGCGGCCGGCGTGCTGCGTACACAGGAACGCACCCTTCAGGTTGGTGCCGATCACCCGGTCCCATTCCTCTTCGGTCAGATCGAGCAGCGGTTTCCAGGTCTGTACGCCCGCGTTCGCCACCACGATGTCGAGCTTGCCGAAGGCATCAAGGGCGGTCTTGAACATCGCGGCTGTTTCCGCCGCCTTGCCAATATCCGCTTGAATCGTGATGGTATTCCGCCCCGCGGCCATCACGGCTTCAGCCGTCGCATAAGCCCCTGCTTCGTCACGGTGGAAGTTGACGGCGACATCACAACCCGCGGCGGCCAGCTCAAGAGCAATCCCCTTGCCCACGCCCTTGCTGGCTCCCGTCACCAGAGCCTTTTTTCCCGTGAGTTTCCCAGACATGAAGACAGTGTATCCGAAGGCATGCGCGGGCCGGACCCGCTTTTCAAGATTCCACCAGTCTCGCCGGGCATCGCGCCCCGCGGGGAATTGTCCATAATATGAGGAGTGGTTTTGGCCGCCGTCCGGGCGTAATTCCGCATTTACTCATTGCATCCACAAAATCGGGGAATCGAGAGCCTTTATATGCGAAAAGCCGATGTTGCGAAGATTCTGCTCACGGGCCTGCTTCTTGGGGTAATCGGTTATCCGCCGGCCAATGCCCAAAACAACGTCATCAACGCGATTCCCATTCGCGCCTACTCCTCGGCCACGGTTACGCCCATCGTGAACCTGAATCCGAACCTTGTCGAGGGCCGGGAATTCTTCGAGCCCATGGGCATCGCGGTGGACCCCTCCTCCGGCGCGGTCTACGTTGCCGATACCTTCAACCACCGCGTGCTCGGTTTCGCGAACTATCTCTCGTTCGAGAGCGGAGCCGCCGCCTCCCTCGTGCTTGGCCAATCCGATTTCATCAGCACGAACGCCGGAGGGCCCGCCGCGGGGCGCGCCGACGCGTTCACTTATCCCACCGGTCTCGCGGTCGATTCCTCGGGGAATCTCTACGTCGCCGATACCGCCAACCATCGAATTCTGCGCTTTGCCAAACCCACATTGAATTGGCCCGGCGAAGGCTCGCGCCAGCAGCCGGATCTCGTCATCGGCCAAACCAGTCTCAACACGGTTGCCGCGAACCAGGGCGGCCCGGCCTCGGCTTCATCGCTTAATTTTCCCTCGGTTGCGAACGTCCAGAGCGCGACCAACCCCGCCCGCGCCGGGCTTGCGTTCGACGCCGCGGGAAATCTCTGGGTAACGGATTTCGGCAATCACCGTGTCCTGCGTTTCCCGGCCTCCTCCCTTGGCGGCGGAGCGAGCAACGGCCCGGCGGCGGATCTTGTGCTCGGCCAGCCCGATTTCATCACCACCACGGCGCCCCCCACATCCGGGCTGGCCGCGCGGCAGAACAAGAGCGGCGTGCGTCTGCCCTCCAGCGTCGCGTTCATTCCCGGCCCCGGCCTGCTCTGTGTCGGCGATAGTCTCGGCCGCGTGCTGGTTTATCAGAACCCCGCCTCCAGCAACCAGGCGGCGGCTCGCATTCTGGGGGTTCCCACGCAAGCACAGGCGAACCAGGGCATCACGGCCGCACGGAACGTAATCGGTGGCGGAGCGAACGTCGTTTTCGCCGCCGACACGGATACGGTGGCCATCGCCGATTCCAATAACCACCGCATCCTGTTCTACCCGCCGTTCGGCGGATGGGGAGAAGAAACACCCCAATTTTCGCCCAACGCCTCCGCTGTTCTCGGCCAGGGGGATTTCACCGCGAATTCGCCGAACCGGGGGACGGGGATTCCTGGCGGAGCGAGGCTCAACCGGCCGCTCGATGCCGCGGGCGCGGCGGGCAAGATCTGGGTGGCGGATGCCTTTAATCATCGCGTGCTTCGTCACGGTTTTGGCGCGGGCCAGGTCGTGAGCGATGCCGAGGCCGTTCTCGGCCAGGTGGCGATGCATGGCGGTGCGCCGAATCTCACCGAAGGCCGCGAAGTGAGTTATCCGGGCGGCATCGCCGTTGATTATTCCACTAACCCGCCGCGTGTCTATGTCGCCGATACCTCCAACAACCGCGTGCTCGGCTTCCGCGATATTCGCCGCCTCCGCGCGGGCGAGAAAGCCGATCTCGTGCTCGGCCAGCCCGATCTTGTTTCCACCGCGGCGAACTTCCCTGGCGGACAGGTGGAGCAGCCCACGCGCCAAGGTCTGCTGAATCCGCTCGGAGTCGCCGTCGATGCCCAGGGCCGCGTCTATGTAACCGATGCCGGCAACTCCCGCCTTGTGCGCTTCCCCAAACCGAATTTTGAGAATCCCGTTGTCAGCCCCGAAGCCGACCTCGTGCTCGGGCAGGCCAATTTCGAAACGAAAAATGCGGCTACCACCCAGGTGACACTTAGCCAGCCGCACGGAATCGCCCTCACGCGCGCCGGCGCCGTGGCCGTCTCGGACCGCCTGCAGAACCGCGTACTCTATTTCGCGCCCCCCTTCAGCAATGGGATGGCGGCCTCGAAATCCATCGGCCAGTCGAGTTTTGTCGATGGAGAATACGGCGCCGCGAGTAACCGTCTGAATTCCCCGCGCGGCCTCGCCACCGATGGCGACAACCGTCTCTACGTTGCGGATTACAACAACAACCGTGTCCAGATCTTCAACGATGTCGATACGCTTCCCGCGCTCGGCGCTTCCTCGGGTTCAAGCATCACTCGCGGCTACGGCACGGACGCCCTCTCCCTTCCCGAGGATGTAGCCTGGAATCACGAAACCGGCCAGTTCTGGGTGACGGATGGAAACCGAAATCGCGTGCTGCGCTACCCGGATTTCTTTTCGCTCTTCCTGCCACCGAACGACGGCGCGGCGAACGGTTTCGTGAGCACCATCCCGGCGCCGGGGAACCGCCCCATTTCCGTGGCTCTCGACGGGCTGGGCTACCCTCTCGTGGGCGAAGCGCGCAGCCGTATCTCGCTTTATTTCCCACGGCTTGCCACCACCAACGCGGCTACGTTTTTCATCGGCTCGCCCACCAGTAACGGAGTGGGGCACCTCGCGCCCAACACCATCGCAAGCGCCTTCGCGTTCAATGGAAATTTCGACCCCACGGCCGATATTCCCCAAGCGGATGCCCAATCCGTGCCGCTGCCCACGGAACTCTCCGATATCGAGGTCACTCTCGACGGCCGCCCGCTGCCGCTGTTCTTTGTCAATAAGGGGCAGGTCAACTTCTATCTGCCGAACGATGTTCCGGAAGCCGGCACGGTCCTGATCGAGGTGCGCCGCAAGTCCACCAATGACGTGCTTGCCGGGGACTTCTTCGGGATGGCGGTCGCCGCCCCCGGCCTCTTCACGAAGAACGCCCAAGGCACGGGGCAGGTGGCGGCGGTCAACTATCAGGGGGCCGCGCCGAGCGGTGAAAACAGCGCCGCGAACCCGGTGGTTCGTCGCCAGGTGATCGCGCTCTTTGGCACCGGCATGGGCCGCGTTCCCGGAGCGCCGAACGACGGCAGCGCAACGGGCGGCGCGCTGCCTACCCCGGAGAAGCCCCAGGTTGCCCTCGGCTCGGGGTTTGTCGATGTCGAGTATTCCGGATTTTCACCGGAATTCGTCGGTCTCTGGCAGATCAATGTGCGAGTGCCTGACGGTACTCCCACAGGCGCGGCCATCCCCGCCGGTATCATCTACAAGTCGATGTTCAGCACAAACGGCGTGGTGAACGCGAACAACCCGCAACAGGTGAGGCTCCAGACCACCGTCGCGGTCAAGCAGCCGTAGGTAGCCGAAACGTCTGGCGTGTGTGGTGGTCCCGGCGGGAGGTTTCCATGCAAGCGGGAGGATTTCGTGCGGCGCTCCAGGAATGCTCGCGGCTTCAGTGCGCGGCTTCCGCCGTGCCCAGCCGTTTGAGCACGAAGCAGAGCGGGCGCGTGTCCGTATTCGCGGCATCATAGCGCGCCGCCCTCGTGGTAGCGCCGCATTCGAGCGTCACCAGCGCCGGAAACTTCGCGGGCGCGGGCAGCGGAATCCGGTTCAGCCCTGGGCGCAGGGTGGCGCCGAGCGTGGCCACGTGGTCCACGCTGGCGTGCAGGCCGGCCGCGTACCCCGTCCAGGTTTCCGGTACGTACGCCTCCAGCACGAGCTGGCCAGCTCCGTGAGCCAGCCAGAATGTGGCGCGCTTGCCCACCCAGCCATCCTCGCTAACGCCTTTTACATAAGGGGATTGCGCGAGTTCCGCGGTGTAGGCTTCCCTGGGCTCCGAGCCGGCGGCCAGTTGTTCATTGAGCGCCAGGATCTCGTCCGTGAACGCCTTGGGTTTCCCATCGGTGGTGAAAATGCCGTTCTCCTGACGCCTGTTGAAGAGCAGAATTCCATCCACCGTTACCGCGCCGCCCTCATTCGTGATGCGGAGAGTTTCGCGGCCTCCGAAATACGGCAGTCCGCCTAGCTCCACCTCGCCGTTCGCGCCGTCCGGGGCAACGCGCTCTTTCACGAAAGTTCGCTGGTTCCGGGGGTCGAACACTTCCACCCGGAAGCGCGGTTGCGGGTTGTCGCGGGTGCGAAAGCGCAGCGTGAATTGCAGATCCGCGCGGATCGGTACGCCCGCCCGTCCGCCCTCGCGAACGAAATACGAGAGCGTGCCGCCCGGCGACAGGTGAACGTACTTGCCGTTGCCGACAGAATTCATCAGCGTCGCGCCGGTGGTCTTCCAGCCGTCGAGCCCGCGTTCGAATTCCCCGTTCGCCGCGATGTTCGCGGTTACGTCCCACATCGTCCACAGCGCGTAGCCCGTCGTCTCGCTGGCAATGATGCCGCCGGCCTGTTGGAGGAATTCGCTCATCTGCGCCGGATCGATGCGCGTGTTGTGTTCGAATCCCGGGGTGTTGTCCACGAAATTGAACTGGTCGATGAAGATTGGGTTGTCCGTGTGCTGGCGGATCTTCGCGAGCATGTGCCGGAAGCGCTCCGAAGCCTTCGCCGCGCTCGCCAGATCTCCGTGGTTCTCCGCGCCCCACGCCGGCGTGTAATAAACGATGGTGGTTGCGTTCGGCGCGCCGCCCAGGTCGTAGGTGCGCTCATGGCAGGCGTAATACTTCGGCGCCGGAACCGGGTCGCAATCGGTGCGCACCTCCATGTTGAGGCCCGGCATCACCGCGCGCGATTTAGCGAGAAGTTCCAGCAGCCATTCGTCCCAAAACCGGGAGAACGCGGCGATCGGCAGCGTGTTGTACGCGGGAATCGGATGCTCCCGTCCCTCGCGTGCTTCGCCGCCATAAAGGCTCCGGTATTCCGCCGCCGGCAGCTTCCGCAAAAACCCGGAATATCCCAGCCGCTCGGAAATCTTCAGCCGCTCTTCCTCCGGAGCGTGCGTGTAATCGAGAAAGAAGAAGTCTTCCCAGCTAAGGAAGGCGTATCGGAAATTCGGGTGCGTGGACGCCACGGCTTCGAGATCCCGCAGATATGCGAGCCAGGCGGCATGCGTCGCGGGGTCGCGCAGAAGGCCGGTCGCGCGGTCATGGTGCGGCCGGTCCGGCGTGTTTGAAATATCGTGCGCGTAGCCCACGCGCAACAACACGTCCAGCCCCTCGGCTCCCGCGGCGGCCATCAGCCCGTCGAGCAGCCGGTAGTGTTCGTCGCTGTGCGAGTTCGCATCCACCCGCGGCTGAAAGCCGGTCCAGGAAGCGATCAGGATGACTGTATTGAAGCCCGCTTTGCGAATCTCCTGAAAATCCCTGGCGGCTTGCGGCACGCTCGCGCGGCTCCAGAAGTCCGGAGCGGAAACGTCGGCCGTATAGTGTGTCGCGCGGATAAGCGGGCGCGTCCCTGGAAAGCGAACGGCCGCGGGCCAGCGTGTGCCGGCCCAATGCAGCGCCACTGCCGCCAGCACACCCAGAGCGCTCGAAAGCCAGAGTGTGCGGTAAGAGGTCATGGCGCGGCTACAGACCTATTCTACCGAGGCGCGGAACCTCGCCGCCGGAACGATGCCGGCGAAAAAGGCGGAAGCCCCCAACTGCCGCGGGGGCTTCCATTTTCCTGAACAGGCATAATGCGCGGGAAACGGCGGAGCTAATTCGCCGCGCCACGGCTGGGCTTGCCGCGGCGGCGCAAAAGAGCCAGGCCGGCCAGCACGGGCAGGCTCAGTAAGAGCGTGGAAGGCTCCGGAACGTCGCCAGCCGTCGTGCCGATCACGATGCTGTCGAGAATGGCGCCCGCATACCCCGCGCTCCCGCCCAGATCGCGGAAGGTGAGCTTCACGCTTTGCGGAGCAAGCACGTCGAAAACGAGCCACTCAACCGGGTAGGGGTTTGCCGCGCCATTTCTTGACAGCGTTACGTCCACCAATCCCGGCAGCAGCACCTGAATATTCGCTGTCGCGGTATTGTTCTGGTGATCTTTCCAGCCCTGGAGGCTGAAGCTCAGGTAATAAGTTCCCGGCAGAAAGTCGATCGCATCGATCGTGCGGATCTCGCCCCGGGCGTTTCCCGATCCCGTTGTGTCGATGCATGACCCGCCTGCGCCGCACATAATGGCGTAAGGGTTGGCTGGGTCCGCATCGTTCTTAATGTGGTCCACATTGCCGGCAATCACTTCGAATTGCGTACCCGCGATCACCCCAGCCGGGATCACGTCCTGGTTGATTCCGCCTTCGAAGTCTTCCGAAAAAATCACTCCCGCTGACGCCGTGCCCGCCAGCAGCATCACGAGCAGCACAGATAAATAGTGTTTCATGGTCATCTCGCGATCCAGCGCTCTCCATGACTCTTCATGGCGCTGAAATTCACAGTTCTTTTGCGCACGAAACCGCGGGTTCACTCACCGGTTCCGTGGGTCAATGCGTCACTTCTGCTTTCCGGCTTCTAACGGTAGGAATTGATCCTACGGTCTAACTCACTGCTTCAGCGTATCGTCATAATAGAAAAGTGGCAATCAAATAAATACCTTAGAATTTCGGTCATGCCATCCAGCAAACTTTAGACTCGCCGGGCAGAACTTTACGAACTTCCTCTTTTGGGTTGTCCTTCTCTTCATATAATTAGCTGATAAGAAACGAATTAGATAAAATTGTACAGATTTGAATGATTGAAATTGGCGTCTAGTGAAGGCGGAACTGAAGATGGAGTATTTTCGATGGGCATCCTGGTACTGAAACTCCTTTTCTTTGGTACTATCAGTTTGTATTCAAAATAGTCCCTTAGGCCTCTTGCTGAGTTTTCGCGGACGGACCGCGGCGCTGGCCACCTTGTTCCCGAAGCGCTCCATTCCATCAGGGTGGTGGATTTCCACCAGTCGGGCCTGGTCTCCATGACGAGGAAATATACCTGGAATCAATAACTTAGCATTTGGAACTCCAATTGCACTACGCTCGGTGGAGGTGCAAGGTGATGCGTGCAAACCAATTTTTCGTAGCTCTCTTGGCTCTGGTGGCGCTGAGTTCCGGCATCCTGGCGCAAACCGATGCCGGCAATGGCGTGGCCCGCGTGAGTTTCATCCGCGGCGACGTCACCATCCAGCGCGGCGATTCCGGCGATTTGACGGAGGCGGCCATCAACGCACCCCTGGTTACCGGAGACCGTATTCTGACGGGACCGAACGCGCGAGCGGAAGTCCAGTTCGACTATGCCCATTTCGTTCGGCTGTCCTCGAATACGGAACTCCGCATGCAAGATCTGAAGCAGGACCGGTACCTGATCGCCGTCGCGGAGGGCACGGCCGGCTTTAGCCGCGTCGAGGATTACAACTCCGACGTCGAAGTGAATACGCCGAGCATTTCCGTGCGGCCGGCGAAGCGGGGCGAGTATCGTGTTTCCGTTTATCCGGACGGCACCACGGAGATCACCGTTCGGGAAGGCCAGGCGGAGATCTTCTCCCCCGCCGGCGTGCAGCGTTTGGGTAAGAACCGGACCATGCTGGTCCGGGGTGACGCCGCGAATCCCGAATTCCAGACCGTCGCCGAGTTGCGCAAGGACGATTTCGACCAATGGAATCGCGATCGCGATAAGCTGATCCGCAAGTCCAACTCCTACCAATACGTCGATCGCAGCATTCCGGGCGCGTATGACCTCGATGCGTACGGCGGGTGGGTGAATGTTGCGCCTTACGGCTACGTCTGGCGTCCCAGAGTGGCCGTCGGCTGGGCTCCCTACCGTCATGGCCGCTGGGCCTGGGCCGATTACTACGGCTGGACTTGGGTGAGCGCCGACCCCTGGGGCTGGGCGCCTTATCACTACGGCCGCTGGTTCAATAGCCCCGGCTACGGCTGGTGCTGGTGGCCTGGTGGCTCCATGCGCCACTACTATTCCCCCGCCGTCGTCGGCTTTGTGGGCTTCCAGATCGGCAGCGTGGGGATCGGCGTCGGTTTCGGCAATGTCGGCTGGGTGCCTCTCGCGCCCTATGAGCCCTTCCATCGCTGGTGGGGTGGCGGTTGGAATAGCTGGTATGGCGGCGGCTACCGGAATAACCGCACTTACGTCGATAACAGTGTCAACATCGTCAACAACGTCAATATCACCAATGTGTACCGCAACGCGCGCGTGAACAACGGGGTGACCGTGGTGAACGGAGACTCCTTCCGCCGCGGAGGGAGCGTCAACCCCATCCGCGTCTCCAGCGATACTTTGCGCCGCGGCAATCTCGTGGAAGGCAGATTGCCACTGACGCCGGAGCGCGGCAGCCTGCAATACAGCAATCGGACAGTGAACCGTGCCCAGGTGGAAAACCGTTTGGCCGGCACCCAGGGCCGCCAGTTCTACTCCAGGGCTACGCCCAGCCGCGCGGAACGTCCAAGCTTTGATACGCAGCGCGCCGCGATGGAACGGGTGGAGCAGCGC
>CAZXBZ010000009.1:0-22637 GCA_964639135.1 uncultured Solibacteraceae bacterium
GAGCAGAGTGAGTTCCCCATCCGGGGCCAGGCGGAACAGCCCGCAGAAATCGAGTTCGCGCGCCGGATCGTTCTCGTGCTTCGGCAGCCCGTAGATGGGGTCGCTGAAATAGAGCGAGCCGTCGGATTTGTACACAAGGTCATTGGGACTATTGAGGCGCTTACCGCGATAATTGTCGATTAGAGTTCGTTTGCCGCCGTTTTTTTCGAGGCGGGAAATGCGCCGGTCGCCGTGCTCGCACATCACCAGGCGGCCTTCGGCGTCAAGAGTAAGCGCATTCGAGCCGGGCTCCGCGCCGTAATCCGTCACGCCGGTGTAGCCCGAGGGTTTCATCCACAGACTGACGCCGGAATTCTCTTGCCACTTGTAGATCGAATTCCGCGGAATGTCGGAGAAAAGCAGATAGCCGCCATCTTCGTCAACCCAGACGGGGCCTTCGGGCCAGTCGAACCCTGAAGCCACGACTTCGATGCGCGCATCCTTCGGCAGCAGGCGGTCGAGCGCGGGGTCCAGCCGGTGAACGACGCCGATCACCGGGAAATTGGTCGTCTGCTGCGAGGGCGCGGTGTGAACAACGGCAAACATGGCGATTCCCAGCATAGCGGTTGTGAGCGGCAAACTGAAGTGGCGCATGGTTCCTCCCCGGATTTCGATTCAACCGCCGGAGAAAAGATTCTCCGGACGGTCCAGCAAGGGCCTTCGCGGCCCTACATCAGATTCAATGGGTCCACATCCAGCACAAGCGACGCCGCCTTCCATTTCCGTTCGGCGGCATGCTCGCGGATACGCAGGATGACACCGCGAAGCGCGGGACGGCTGGCGGCCTTCACCAGAAGCTGGTAGCGGAACTCTTTCTTGAGCTTGGGCACGGGCGCTTCGGCGGGACCCATCACGCGGGTATGCTCCGGCGGCGGGTCGAGCAGCCACTTGATCTCGGTGGCCATGCGCATGGCCTCTTCCTGACTCTCGTGACGCAGCAGCACATTCGCCAAAAACGCATGGGGTGGATACCGCAGGTTCTTGCGAAAGGCTATCTCCGCCGCATAGAACGCCTCGTAATCCTGGGCGGCCGCCAGCATAACGGCGTAATGGTCCGGGTGCAGGGTCTGGATGAGCACCGTGCCGGGGACGTGCCCGCGGCCCGCGCGGCCCGCCACCTGGGTGAGTAACTGGAAGGTACGCTCCGCCGCGCGGAAATCCGGCAGGGCGAGAGCGGCGTCGGCGGTTACCACGCAGACCAGCGTGACGTTCGGGATGTCGTGCCCCTTGGCGATCATCTGCGTGCCGAGAAGAATATCGAAGTCGCCTTCACGAAAACCCCGCAGAATCGTCTCATAGCCGCGCTTGCCGGAGACGGTGTCGCGATCCATGCGGGCGACGCGGGCAGCCGGGAAATACTGATGGAGATAGTCCTCGATCTTTTCAGAGCCCGAGCCGAGGAAGTGTACATACTCGCTCCCGCACGCGGGGCACTGTTCCGGCACCGCCTCGGCATGGCCGCAGTAATGGCACAGCATGCGTTTGTGGCGGCGGTGATAGGTGAGGGTGACCGCGCAGTCCGGGCAGCCCATGGCGTAGCCACAAGCGCGGCAGACAACCTGCGTCGAGAAACCGCGGCGGTTGTGCAGCACCATCACCTGCTCGTTTTTCTCCAAGCGCCCGGTGACCGCCTCCACCATGCGGCGGGAGAAGGGCTCACGGCCGCGCGTGGCGAGAAACTCGTCGCGCATATCGATAATTTCCACCTCGGGCATGGGACGGTCATTGACGCGGCCGGGCAGCCACAGATGCCGGTAGCGGCCGGTCTCCGCGTTGTAGCGGGTTTCAAGGCTCGGCGTGGCGGACCCCAGCACCACCACGGCGCTCTCAAGCGACGCCCGGTAGACCGCCACGTCGCGGCCATGGTAGCGCGGGGTTTCATCCTGCTTGTAGCTGTGGTCGTGCTCCTCGTCCACGATGATCAAGCCGAGGCCATGAATGGGCGCGAATACGCCCGAGCGCGTGGCCACCACCACCCTGGCCTCGCCCGATTGCACGCGCCGCCACTGGCTGGCGCGCTCGGAATCGTGAAACGCGGAGTGGAGAATGGCGACGTCTTCACCAAAGCGGTGGAAGAAATGGCCCGCCACGGCGGGAGTGAGGGCGATCTCCGGAACCATCAGCAGGGCGCTGCGCCCGCGGGCAAGCACGCTTTCGATCGCCCGCAGATACACTTCCGTCTTGCCGGAGCCCGTGACCCCTTGCAGCAGAAACGTCTGGAAGACGCCAGCATCGAGAGCCGTATCAATCGCCGCCAGGGCCGCGGCCTGGTGGGACTTCAACTCATGGCGCGGACCAGCGCCGAAACCGCCGGAGACGACCGGCCGCGGATGAACGCGCAGCAATCCCTTTCTCGCGAGCGACCGCGCGGCCGAAGAGGCATTCCGCACGAGCTTATCCAGTTCGCTGAGCAAGTGCTCGCCAGGATGCAAGGCCACAAACGAGAGGAGTTCCCGTTCTGCCTTGGGAAGCTTCCTGCCTCCGGCCTCCAGGGGAGGCGGCGGATCGAGCGTCTCAACCAGCAGCCGTTCGGAGGCCATGCGGAGAGGATCTTTCTCGATCTGAAATTCTTCGCGTTCGATGAACCCTTTTTTGAGCAGCTTTTTGAGCGGAGACGCCGCGCCGGGCACGCGCTGTTTGATGGTGGCCTCGGCGCGCGGGCGCTCATCGAGCAGGCGCAGGATTTGCTCCGCGGCGTCCTCGCCGCCAAGCCCCAGCACGCTTTGACGGATAAGATCCCTGCCGTCCTCGGTAAGGGTATAGACGACGCTTTTGCGGGATTCTCCCGCGAGCGGGGCCATACCGCGCAGCACCTCGCCAAGAGGGGCGCAATAATATTCCGAGATCCAGCGGGCGAGGGCGAGCATGAGATCGTCGAACACCGGCTGCTCGTCGATGAGGCTCAGCACTTCCTTCACCTCGCCCAAGGGCGCTTCCCGGCGGAGCCCCACCACCACCCCGATCAGCTTGCGCCGCGCGAACGGCGCCACCACGCGGCTCCCCACTTTGGCACGATGGCGCAGCGTCAGGGGCAGCGCATAGGTGAAGGCGCGATCCAGCGGGACAGGCAGGCTGACTTCACAATACGCGGGTAAATTCTGGTGCATGGAGCGGGCATCCGGTAACTTCACGCGGCCGTGGAGAACCTTTCCCTTTGTACCGTGTTTCGGTACGCGGAGGGGCTGCTTGTATCTCGCCCGCGATTCGTGCCACGAGGGATGGGCGAGAAAGAACAACTCTTACCTGTCTTTGGAGGAGACTTCAGGATGTTACGCATGTTTCTTGTGATCGCGGCCGCCCTCACTTTGGGCGCCGGTTTGCTCTCGGCCGAAGTAACCGGGAAGTATAAAGTAACCATGGAAGCGCCCGCCAATGGAGGCGGCGGCGGACAACGCGGAGGCATGTTCGGGAACCTTGTCTTCGACCTCAAGGAGAGCGGCGGCACACTGACCGGGGAAGTCCATATGGGACAGGGCGACCGCGAACGTTCCCTCCCGATCACCAACGGCAAGATCGCCGACGGCAAGTTCTCGTTCGAAACGAAGTTCGAGACGCAGCGCGGTGAAATGGTGATGGTTTATGAGGGTTCCGTGGAAGGGGATTCCCTGAAGGGCAAACGTTCGGTAAAAGACTCCGAATGGCCCGCCCGCAACTTCACCGCGGCAAAGGAATAGCTTCATTGACCCGTGCCGGGGCGTGAAGGCCGCTTGACGCCCCGGTCTTCTCTCCATCCTCTTTTATGGTCTAACCCTTGGACCTCGCGACGGCGGGCAAACGCTGCACACCCAGCAGGCTTTTCCCTAGAATCAGGAGTTTGGCGCCTGAACTCAGAGCGATCCGCCTTGAGAGCACATCGAACCGGGCGAGTTCGATGGCTTCGAGAAGGTGCGAGTAGATCCCAATGAGCGCGCTCATCGACGCACGGCCGGAGCGGGCCGTGAGAGCGATGATGGGGAAACTCTCGCGATAATAACGCCAGGCTCGCGCCGCCTCAAATTCCATCAACGTGCGAAACGCATCGCTCGGGACGGCTTTTCTCAGATCTTCCAACGGAACACCGAAGCGTTCGAGATCTTCCTCGGGCAGGTAGACGCGCCCGTTCTCCGCGTCTTCCCGCACATCACGCAGGATGTTTGTGAGCTGGAAGGCGATACCGCACTTTTCGGCAAGTTCAAGCGCCGCCGCGCCCTGAAAGCCCAGGATGTGGATGACCGTCAGCCCCACCACGGACGCCACGCGGTAGCAATACTCGTAAAGGTCCTCGAAACGAACGATTCTCCGCGGCTCCAGATCGCTTCGAACGCCGCGAATCATATCGAAAAAATACTCGTGCGGGATCTGGTAGCGAGAGACCGTATCGGTGAAGGCCGGCCAGACTTCTCCGGAAGGAAGATCCCCGGCAAGCGCCCGCTTCAGGCTGGCTTCCCAGTGATCGATGGCGGCCGCGGCTTTCCCGGAGCCGTCGTTCAGATCGTCGCTCAGGTCGTCGCAGTAGCGCATGAAGGCGTAAACCGCGCACATCGCCTCGCGCTTGGCCTTGGGCAGAAGCAGAAACGCATAGTAGAAATTCTTCGCCCGCGCGCGAGAAATTCTCTCGCAATACGCATACGAAGACCGCGGGTCCTCTATCGGCATAGCGTCGCTTTCAAGGTAACATGGCGTGCCAAACGGGCCAGCGGGAAGGCGCGCGCGGCACGTCCCGGACGCTATTCCCGCCGGATCGTCGCTTTACC
Organism: uncultured Solibacteraceae bacterium; assembly: GCA_964639135.1. Taxonomy (GTDB): domain Bacteria; phylum Acidobacteriota; class Terriglobia; order Bryobacterales; family Bryobacteraceae; genus JACTMJ01. The sequence goes on from CAZXBZ010000009.1 coordinate 4,773, forward strand.
CGCGCGCCGGCGCCGCGCCACGGCCGGTACGCAACGCGGCGGCGCCAAGCGCGCGGAGCAGCAGACGGGCACGGGCTGCCTTCCCGATCTTGGGCCGCGTGAGCAGCACGCCGTAATCGATGGCCTCGATGCGCCGAAGCACTTCGAGCCCGCCCCGAAGAAAGAGATCGATATCGAGCGCGAGACGCCTGTCGAGCGTGCCGATGAGCGGCCGCCCCTGCTCGAACAACGAACGCGCCACCTCCACCGCTTCCCGGACCGCCGCCCGGAAGGCGGGGGTATCGCGCCGGTCGAGCACATCCCGCTCGGCCACGCCATGTTTTTTCAGCAATGAGAGCGGCAGATAAATGCGCCCCTTCTCTAAATCCAGGGAGACATCCTGCCAGAAGTTCGCCAATTGCAGCCCGGTGCAGATTTTATCGGAGAGGCGGAAGCGGGCCTCATCCCGGTAGCCGGAGAGCATCAGCAGCAGGCGGCCCACCGGGTCGGCGGAATTTACGCAATACGCAAGAACGGCGTCCCAATCGTCATAGCGGGTAACACGCTGATCCTGCACGAAGGCTTTCAGCAGGTTCTGAAAAGGCTCAATGGGCAGGTCGCGCCGGGTCGCGGTAGCCATCAGCGCGACGAATACCGGATGGTTTGGCACGGATCCCGCGTAGGCGGCTTTCAGTTCCCCGCCCCACCACTCGAGCAGTTCCAGGCTCCGCGCGGTGTCGCCCGTCTCGTCGCCGAGATCGTCGCTCCAGCGGCAATAAGCATAGACGTTATAGAAATCCTGATGAAGCTGCTTTGGTAATAGAAAGCTTACAACATGAAAATTCTCGTAGTGCGAGGTTGCGAGCCAGTGAGTGTAAGCCTCAGCTTCCAAAAGGGTCCATGAATGGGTATTCGCCTCCGGGCTGGCGACAAACTGCATGGGACGCAGATGGAATGAATTCACCGGACGCCGCCTCACGGAATGATGGCGGTCTTGAGGTGGCCGTTATGGCTCATCAGGTGGCGCATCACGTCGAGAAGATTAGTGAGAGGTTCGACGCGGTTGATAAAGATTCTGGCGGGTACGACCCCTCTCGAGATCAGTTCGAGGGCTTTGCGGATGAGCGCGGGCGTATGGTGGAAACTCGCCTTGCAGGTAATTTCCGAATAATGCAGCAGCCCCGTGGGCAGGGCGATGCGGGTATCGGTGGGGCATCCCCCGAAAAAGTTGACGACGCCGCCGCGCCGGAGAAGCTTTACGGCCAGTTCCCAGGTCTCGGGCTTTCCGACCGCCTCAAAGGCGGCATCCACTCCGCGGCCTTCCGTCAGTTCCCGAATGCGCTCGGGCAGATCGGACGTTTCCTCGGTACACACGAGTTCATCCGCGCCCATCTCGCGCGCGCGTTCCAGTTGCTGCCAGCGGCGGCCGATGGCGATCACTCGCGCGCCGTATGCCTTCGCGATGCAGACGAACATCATGCCGATGGGGCCAAGGCCCATGATGGCGACGGAATCTCCAGCCCGGACGTGCGTTTCTTCCCAGCCGCGAAGCACGCAAGCCAGCGGTTCGGCCATCGCCGCTTCCCGGTAATCCACCGCGTCCGGAATACGCAGCAGGTTCTTTTGGACGATACGCGCGGGGATCCGGATGTACTCGGCGTACGCACCGTTATTGAAAAGCAGATCGTCGCAGAGATTCTCGAGATCGCGCTTGCAGTAGAAGCACTCGCCGCACGGGGCGGAGTTCGCGGAAACGACTCGCTCGCCCACGGAGAACTGCTCCGCGCCCTCTCCCACCTCAACAATATCTCCCCCAACTTCATGGCCGAAGACCGCCGGCGGCACAAACATCTTGGCGTGGTAGCCCCGGCGGAATACCTTCACGTCCGTCCCGCACGTCAATGCGGCACGGACCCGAACCAGGATTTCTCCCGCGCCAATGCGCGGAATCGGCATCGACTCCACGCGCAATTGCTCTTTGCCGTAGAGTACCCCCGCCAGCATATTCGTCTTCACTCGGACCACCTCTGTGGCTGAACTATAATTTTCAGCGATTTATCGTCCGGATGCAACGCTTGCTGGATACCTTTATGAATACCGGATAGGGGAACACGATGCGAAATCAGCTCTTCAAGTGGAAGTTCTCCGCCAAAAACCAGGCGCGCGGATTCCGCCTGAAGATCGACATCGGCGGAGTAATAGCCGGTGAGCGTCCGCTCCGCCACCACAAGATCCGCTCCGGTAACCGCAATGGCTTCCTTATTGGAAGTCTGCGCGAAAAGCGCAATTCGTGCTCCCGGCCGGGAGCACGCTACCGCCTGATCGATGATTCCCGGCGCGGAGGCGGCAACAATCACCGTGTCGGCGCCGCGTCCCCCCGAGAGTTCCTTCACCTTCCCGGCAAGCCCGGGGTCATTCGCTTTCAAGGCCAGCTTCGCCCCGAAACGGCGGGAAAGGCCGAGTCTCGTCTCCATCATGTCCGTGGCGAGGACCGTGGCGCCGGTGCGCCGGGCGAGCATGGTGAACAGCAAGCCGATCGGCCCCTGACCCAGGATCAGCACCGCGTCCTCGGGCTGGGGATCGCAGCCCGCCACCGCCTTCAGACAAGTGTTCAGAGGCTCGACGAAAGAGGCGACATCGTACGAAACATCGTCCGGGATGCGCTCCATGCCGCGGCGGACAATCCAATCCATCACGCGGACATATTGCGCAAAGCCTCCGCCGGCCGGCTCAAACCCCGCCGTGACGCCCACCTTCTTGTAGCCCGCGCATTGCGCGTAGAAGCGGCGCTGGCAATAGAAGCATTCACCGCAGGGGATGTGGTGGAACACGGCAACGCGATCCCCCACTCGCCAGCCTTCCACGCCATCGCCGGCGGCGGCGATGACTCCCGCGGTCTCGTGCCCGAAAACCCTGGGCGGAGGCAGCAGGTTGTATTCCACCTTTTTGAGATCCGTATGGCAGATTCCGCAGGCCTCCACCTTGACGAGCACCTCGCCCCGGTTCAGCGCCGGCACGGGAATGCTTTGCACCTCCACGCGCCCTTCGCCGGTGTAGACCGCCGCCTTCATTTCTTTAGGAATCGCCATGGGAAACCTTTCCATTGTCTCCGTTCGCTGGGAAGAGCGCGGCGAGCGAGACGCCGAGGTTTTCCGAGGAAAGCGCGGCCGCGCGGGCGAGCGCGCTCAAGCGCGGGATGCCGAGCCACGGCTGGGCCGCGGCTTGCACAAGAATGGAGGCGATCCTGGTGGAACCATCCGGCCGCATGGCGCGGTTGAAGTCAATCGCGAGGTCTTCGTCGCACGGGTCCGAAACAGCCTTGAGCGAAAAGAAACGGACGTTGTGTTCCAGGGCGAACCGCGCCACGAAAGCGGCTTCCATCTCAACGGCATCCACGCCTTCCTCGCCGAACGAACGCTTCTCCCGCGCCGCGCCAATAACGCGCTCCACCGTCAGCACGCGGCCAGCGGGCGGGGCGTGGCCGGCATCGGGCATCCAGCAGGGGAAGCGCTCGCCAGACCGCCGATCTTCCACTTCATGCGCCATCAAAACATCTCCACGCTTCCACGCCGGCCGGGTTCCGCCGCAGTATCCAATACTTCCAACGGCGAAGAGTTCGCGCCAGTTGGAGATCGCCGCGCAGGCGCGTCCGGCCGCCAGCGCGCCCTGCCCATCGGCGAGAAGCAGCCACTCGAAGCCGCCGTTCCGGACCCGGCGCGCAAAACGCAGCGGACTATTGACTTTTTCGCCCGCGCCGAATCGCCGGAGGACTCCCGAGAACTCGCGCTCCTGGGAAGCCACGACGGCGATGCGCTTCATCGGCAATACCCATTCTCGCGGTACCATCGAACCGCCTTGGCCAAGCCCTGCCGAGCCGGCGCCGGGCGGTAGCCCAGTTCCCGCTCCGCCTTCGCGGAACTGACAAACATTTTCTTCCGGGCCATCCTGACGGCATCCAGGGGCGCGCGAGGGGTTCTGCCCGTAATAAAAGCGCCCGCGGTGCTCAGCGCGGCATACCCCATGGCAACGCCGTGGGGTATTTTCCAGCGCGGGGCGGGGATACCGCTCTCTTCGGAGAGCTGCTCCAGGATCTCCCGCATCGTCAGGTTCTCTCCGCCGAGAATATACCGCTCTCCCGGCACGCCATGCTCGAACGCCAGAAAGTGGCCGCGCGCGACATCCTCCACATCCACCACATTGAGGCCGGTATCGATGTAGGCCGGCATGCCGCCCCGAAGAAAATCGAGAACGATGCGCCCGGTGGGCGTGGGTTTGGCATCCCGTTCGCCGACGGGCGCCGTGGGGTTCACGATGACGGCGGGAAACCCCTGGGACGCCAGGCGAAGCACGGCCTCCTCGGCCAGGAACTTCGACTCCTTGTACGCGCCGGTCAATTGCCTGGCATCCATGGGCGTCTCTTCGTCGCCGAAGCCGTCTTCCGGAATTCCAATGCAGCCCACGGTGCTGGTGTAGACAAAACGCTCGATGCCCTCGATGCTGGCCAGTTCAAGCAGTTGCGAGGTGCCGCGCACGTTCGTTTCGAACATCTCCCGCGCGTCACGGGCCCACAAGCGATAATCGGCCGCGACGTGGAAAACGTAATCGCAGCCGGCGATTGCAAGCTGCATACTTCGTGCGTCCCGGAGGTCGCCCTCGATAATCTCCACCGGCAATCCGGGGACACTGCTGCCCTTGCGAACCAGCGCGCGGACGGGATAGCCCTCGTCAATCAGCAGACGGGCCACGTGCCAGCCCACGAATCCGGAGGCGCCCGTAACGAGGATAGGTTTCAACGCCACATCAACCTTCCGGCCCCCGGAACTTAGCGCAGCATCCAGCGAAGCATGGCGAGATTGTCGCCGGGTTTCGAATTGATTCCGAGCGCGGCGGAGGGCTCATAGCCACAGTGCATCATGCAATGCTCGCAGCGGGGGTCGTTCCCATGTCCGTAGCTCTCCCAATCCGTCTCCGTCATGAAGCCTTCGAACGTCTCGTGATGAGCATCGGTAATCAGATAACAGGGGCCCTTCCAGCCTTCCACGTTATAAGTGGGGTTTCCCCAGGCGGTGCATGGCAGATCGCGCTCGCCCTTCAGGAAATCCAGATAAACGGGAGTGGAATTCAACTTAAATCGCGCCGCCATCGCATCGATATCCTTGAATTTCTCGTAGATATCGTCTCTGGTAAGGAAAATCTCGCGGTCATTCACCGCGGAATATCCATAGGCGGGGGCGATCATGTGGCCATCGAGATCGAACTGCTCGAGAAACTCGTACAGTTCCCAAATCTCCTTCATGTCGGTCTGCTTGTAAACGGTGGTGTTGGTGCAGACCTTGAAGCCCCTGGCCTTGGCCGCCTTGATGCCTTCCACCGCTTCCCGGAAAACGCCCTCGCGCTCGACGCACAGATCGTGCGTCTTCTCGAGCCCGTCCAGGTGGACATTGAAGAATAATCGCTTATGCGGCGTATATTCCCCGACCTTCTTGCGGAGAAACATACCGTTCGTGCAGAGATAAATATGGCGATTGCGCGCGAGAAGTTTTCGGGTGAGTTCGGCAAGTTCGGGATAAAGGAACGGCTCGCCGCCACAGATCGAAACCACCGGCGCGCCGCATTCATCGGAAGCCGCGAGGCACTGTTCAAGCGTAAGGCGCTTGCTGATGGTGCTTTCGTACTCCCGGATGCGGCCGCATCCGGTGCAGGTAAGGTTGCAGGCATGGAGCGGTTCGAGCATCAACACCAGCGGGAAGCGCTTGTTGATCATCGGATGCGGAGTGCGCTTTCCACCGTGGCTGTGCTTCTCGTGAAGGATCCGGAACGGATTCGCCGACGCGCTCTTCTTGGTGGCATCCCGTTGCCAGCCGGGCGGCGGGTTCTTCTTATTACGGTAAATGTAGCCCGCCAGGCCCATCGTCATCGAGATCGGAAATCGCATACCCAGTTTCTCCGGAATCAAGCATGGCGGGGCGCGCGGCGTTGCCCAGCATCACGCGCCCCGTCAGGAAGTATCAGTCGCTCTCGCCGAGAGAGTTTCGATAGCACGACAAAGCCATCAACGGGAAGGCGTGCCGGTAATAGTGATACGTGAGGTAGAACACCCTGGGGAAGCCGGTCCCGGTAGTGAGGTGTTCGTCCCATCCGCCGCTGGGGAGTTGCCTGGATACCAGGAAATCCACTCCCTTGCGCACGCTGGAACTGTAGTTATCGCCGCTGGAAATCAGGCCCATCAACGCCCATGAGGTCTGCGTCGGCGTGCTATCCGCGGCGACGAACTCGTTGGTGGCGTAACTGGAGCAGCACTCGCCCCAGCCGCCATCGGCGTTCTGGATGGAGCGCAGCCACTCGCCGGCTCGCAGCATGTGCGCTTCACGGTCGCTCTCGCCCGCCGCGCGCAATCCCCTCAGCGCGAAACAGGTGCCGTAGACGTAGTTCACGCCCCAGCGGCCGTACCAGCTTCCATCGGGCTCCTGCGTCTTGCGCAGATATTCCACGCCCCGCCGGATCGCCTTGTGCTGGGGATCCACGCCGCACATGATAAGCGCTTCCATCACCCTGCCGGTGATGTCGGCGCAGGTGGGGTCGAGCATGGCGTTGTGATCGGCGAAGGGCACGTAGCTCAGCGGCCAGAAATTGTTATCGACGTCGAAAGCGGCCCATCCGCCGTCGCTCGATTGCATATCGAGCAGCCAGTTGACCGCCCGGTCGATGCACTCGCGCTGCGCCAAACGGTCGGTGGCTTTCGCGCGAGAAAGCGCCATCAACACCATGCCGGTATCGTCGATATCGGGATAGAACTCGTTCGCGAACTCGAAATACCAGCCGGAAGGTTCGGTATTCCTGCGCTTTACGCTCCAATCGCCCTTGCGGCGCACTTCCTTCGAAAGAATCCAGTCGGCCGCCCGTCGCAGGGAGTCCGCCGGCGCGGCGCCCGCGTCGGCGATGCCGAAAGCGGCAATCGCGGTATCCCAGACGGGGGAGAAGCACGGCTGGAAGTAGAGGTCGTCGTTCGTTTCGACCATGAGCCGCTCGAACTGGCCCAGCGCCTCCCGGAATTCGGCCGAGTCGCGCGAATACCCCAGAAGGTCGAGTGCCATGACGAGATACATCATGGGGGGATAGATCGCCCCGAGACCATCCGAATGCTTGGTTCGCTCCAGCGCCCAGACCATGGCGCGATCCACGGCGATTTTCCGCAGTTTGTCGCTGCCGATCCGCTCCCACAACTTCAGCGCCGCGTCCACTCCATAGAAAAAGTTGCGCCAGGAGACCAGACGCTCCGCCTTGGGGAAGCTCAACGGCGTATCGGTTCTGAAGAGTTCGTCGAGGCTGAACCCCTCGGGGACGGGGCGTTGCGGATTGCTCGCATGCACCACGCTGAGCGGAACGACGATCGCCCTGGTCCAGGACGACATCTCGTAAAGCCAGCCCCCGGGCACCAGCATCATCTCCGGCGGAATGGAGGGCACATACTGGCGCGGATAAAGCCCAAAAAAGCTGAGATTTAATTTGACATAACTATTACACGCCTGGAAGCCGCCCAATTCGAGAATCTTCTCGCGGGCGGCGCGCATGGGTTCGCTATGAATATCGTACCCGCTCAGCTTCAGCGCGAAATACGCCTTCGTGGTGGCGCTTACGTCGGCCGGTCCGCCCGAATAGATATTAAATCCGCCATCCGCCAGTTGCCGCGAAAGAATCCGGCGGCAGGCCTTATCCACCCGGTCACGGGTGGGAGGGTTCCAGCGGGTTTCCCCTTTCGCCGGCGGGTGGAGCCAAAGCTCCAGAAGAATGAAATCCGATTCCAGCGTGGTATCGGCGGTTAAATCTCCCCACCAGTAACCCTCGGCATGCTGCAAGCTAAGAAGATGTTCCGTCGCGCGATCAATTGCGTCATTTATGTTCGAAACTTGTGTCTCGACCATTTGGCCTAATGCACTCATATCTCCCTCAGTTCGCCACGGATTGCAAACGCGGATCCAGAATTTTCAATTCGTTCGGCAGATTGAAACGAACGTCCTCATCCTTCAGTTCCATTTCCTCCAAAGCGCTGAAGTGGAACTGCGTCCGTAATCGGCCGACGACATCCCGCACCAGCACTTCGGGCGCGGAAGCGCCGGCGGTGACGGCAACGGTCGAAACGCCGTCAAGCCACTCGGGCTTGATCTCACTGGCGTCGTCCAACAGGTGCGCGGGGACGCCCGCATTTCCGCATACCTCCACCAGACGTCTCGAATTCGAACTATTCTGAGAACCCACAACCAGCAGCAGCTCACATAAGGGAGCCACGGCCTTTACCGCGAGCTGCCGGTTCTCGGTTGCGTAACAAATATCCTGCGATGGCGGCCCCTGAATGGTGGGGAAGCGCTCTTTCAATCGCGCAATGATGTCGCGCGTCTCGTCGAGGCTCAAGGTCGTCTGGGTCAGATAGGCGATATGCTCGGGATCCGGAACCGTGAGCGCATCGACATCGGCGACATCACTCACCAAATGCATGCTATCGGGCGCCTCACCCATGGTTCCGATCGTCTCATCGTGATGTTTATGGCCGATGAGCACAATGGAATAACCCTGTTTCGCGAAACGGATCGCCTCCATGTGGACCTTTGTAACCAGCGGGCACGTGGCGTCAATCACCTTCAATTCCCGCTCCTTTGCCTCGGCGCGCACCTTAGGTGAGACGCCGTGAGCGCTGAAAATGATTCTCGCCGCCACGGGAACTTCCGAAATTTCGTCGACAAAAATCGCGCCCGATTCGCGCAATTCATTGACAACATGCCTGTTATGCACAATTTCGTGCAGCACGTAAATCGGCGGCTGATAAAACTCAAGCGCCAGCTTCACAACGTCAACCGCGCGCACAACCCCCGCGCAGAATCCACGCGGCTTCAGAAGAAGCACCTTCCTCGCGGCTGCCTCGCCGGCGGTCTCCCTGGCTGGGAAGGCGTTTACCGAATCATTCAAATCAGGCATAGGAAGCTCCTTGTATTATAGCAACGCATCCTGGGTGGCGGTTAGCGGTCACTAACCAAAAATTAACAACAGAAACCCAAAGAAATGCTTCATTCAAATCCCGAGCGCATTCGAATGCGCGAATGCACCGTCCGGCATCAAATTCGCAGAAATAAATACGCCCGAAAAAACGGCGCCGGGTTCCCGCGGCCCCAGCGGCTTGCCTTCCATCGCGCTTTCAGGTACGCCGTGCCAGGCAGCTTGCCGAGATCAAGCACCAGCTCGGTCGTACCGGCATGGAACAGTTGAGGAAACACAAGGATGGGTTCGTCGTCCCAGGCCTCGCCGTCCGCGGATCGATACACGGCGACTTCAAGACTCTGCTGCTCCTGGGATTCGATGACGCCTAACGTGAGCGCGGCCAATCCCGCGCTGCCCGCCGTGGCAATCGAAGGCCCTTCCCCGTTCCCGGTGATGGGTTGATCCTCGATTAGAAACGCGGCGATTTCCGCGAGTGCCCGATTGCTCATCGTCCGATGGACTTCCTCTCTACCTTCGAGCGAAGGCGGCCCCCAGTGGATGCTTCCATTCTAGCGCCGGCGTTTCACCGGTTTGGCGGGGGGCCTTGAAGATTTCCGCGGCTGAGGCTTGGCCGGGGCGGCGCGCTTGGCTTCGGGGTTCCCCACCTCCTCCGCGACGGGTCTTAGGGAAACAGGGGCTTCTTTTACCGCTCCCCTGGACAGATCGGGGTATATTCGCCGGTACACCATGGCGTTCCGCAAAACGCTCAGCACGTACTCGCGCGTCTCGGAAAAGGGAATGGTCTCGATGAACTCGATGGGCTCGCGGAAGTCTCCCCAGGTCTTCCACAGGTCCGCCCGGGATTTGCCCGCGTTGTAGGAAGCCAGTGCATATTCCAGGCGTCCATCGAACGCCGCGGCGATACGCGCGAGGTAATAGGTTCCGAGATTGATATTCAGGTCCGGCCGGTCAAGCATGTTTGCGCGGTACGCGCCGAGCTTCAACTGGCGAGAAAGGGATCTGCCGGTGCTCGGGAGCACTTGCATCAAGCCCCGGGCTTTCGCGCGGGAGACCGCATCGGCCTTAAATTCGGATTCCTGCCGGATCAGGCCCGCCACCAGATGCGGATCGAGCGCGCGCCCGGCCGTGTATTTCGCGAGGGGGGCCGGGTAAGGCATGGGGAACAGCAATCGCCAAAACTCCCGAGGCGCTTGTTCCACCCGCAATCGAAAATAACCGGGAGTCATGCTTTTCATGGTGCGGAGCGCCCGGAAGTGATCCCCCTCTTTCGCATAGAAAGAGGCAAGCTTCATCGCGAGCAGATGCCGCTGGTGGATATCCGCCTCGTAGGAACGCAGTTCCAGTTCCACCCAATCCCGCATGGCCGCGAGGGACAGCAGTTCCGCCCGCTTGAGGCGGCGCGAAGTTTCCGGCGCCGCCTCGACGGTTGAAAAATCCTCGCGAAGCTGCTTGCCGCGCAGACCCGCAAGTTTCGCGGCGAGGGCGGGCTCCGGCTGGACGGCTTTCAGACGTCCGCCGGCGACACTCTCCCGCGCGAGCTCCGCGTAATGAGAAAGCGGCTCCACCGTCAGCAGTTCCTCGTAATAAGCGCGGGCCGCGGACGGATTCCCGCGCTCGGCCAGACGCCCCAGGAACAATAAGGCCGCCGGATACTTGTCGGAATGCGGGTAGCGCGCCAGATGATCCTCTAGCAGCGCCGCCGCGCCTTTCTCGCGGGCCATGTAGGACGCCCAGGCAACTTTCCAGTGGCAATAGGCGCTCTCCGGATCCCGGGGGCGGGCATCCGCGCATGCCTTGAAGAGAGGCACATAGGCCTTTACATCGTTGTTCAGGAGGTAATAATTCCCCGCCCAGCGATTGGCGTTCATTGTCCAGGCGGAGTTCGGATAAGCCTTCCGAGCTTGTCCGGCGTAGCGCCGCATCGGCTCTTCCAGCTTCAACCCGCGGGTGCATTGCACCAGGTAATAGAGGCGCTCGGCATCCACTTCGGCGGAAACGGGGTTGAGCGATTCAAGCATCTGCCGCGCAATCGAGACGCGGCCGCGCTCATACTCGGTCACCGCGATGTGAAGCTCGGCCCGTTCGCGATCTTCGCCCAACACCTGGGGAATCACGGCTTCAAACGCGGCGCGAGCCTCTCCGAACTTCCGGTTTGCCCGCAGCGCCTCGGCGCGGCCCACGAGATCCGCGGCCGTGGGAGGCGGGTAGTCCGAGCCCAGCGCCCGTTCCGCCCGGGAAAGGAGAATTTGGGCGTCGGGCGCTTCCGGGCGCTGGGGATAGCGGAACGCCACGCGCTGCAGAAACGGAGTCGCCCGCGCGGCGTCGCCCGCCGTAAGATACGCCTTGCCCAGCAGAAAGTCGAACTCCGGCTGCCGTTCCTTCACGGCGGGGTCGCGAAGGGCGCGTATGGCTCCCCCGGCGTCGTCCGTTTCAAGGAGGGCCTTCGCGAGGAGGATTGCCGCGTCCGTTCGCAGGGGCGAGCCAGGGAAATCCGCCGCGAATTTCCCCAGAGTTTTCGCCGCGTTTCCGTAGTCCTTCGACCGGTACTCCGTCACGCCCTTGAGGAATGCAAGATAATCCGTCAGTTCAGGCAGGCGAGCCCTGGCGGATTCCAGGTGATTGAGCGCCGCTTGATGAGCGCCGGCTTCGGATTCGGCGCGCGCCATCGCAAAATAAGCGAGCGCCCCCTGGGCATCCCTGGTGTGCGCGGCGGCATAACGCAGCAGGGCGGCGCGGTTCGCGGGCGTGGCGGATTTCGCATAGGCGGAGGACAGACGTTCCAGTGTCTGCCCTCCGCCGTGGATGCAGAGGAGGGTAAGGAGGACAACGGCAACCGGCGAACTACGCCAGAGGGCCCGGATATTCGGGTCCAAGTACTTTCTCATTCTCATTGGCCAGGATGCGGACTAGCTCCATATGATAGTAGTCCAGCATAGACGGACAGGTTTCCACAAATTGCGTGCGGAATTCTTCGCGAGCCTGGTCAATTTCGTTCTGGAAAACACCGTAGATATTGTTATCGCGCCGGGCCTGCCGGACGCGTTCGCTCTGATAGAGGCGCAATTCCGCGATTTGCACGCGGGCGAAGCGCTGAGCGCGCAGATGAATTTCCTGCTCGTGCGGAGAAAGCTGGAACCAGTTCCGCGTGTTCTCCTTGGGTTTTGCGATTTCCTGGCTGCCTTGGATGGCGATCAACTGCGCGGGCTCGGCTTGCTCCTTGCCAGCGGCGTAACGATGCCCCGCCATCATCGTAAGGATTTCCACGCTTCCCGCATGGAACGGCTTCGCGCCCGCCTCCACCAGTACCAGCGCCTTCACCAGCCCGCGGCTCATCACCGGGAACACGCGCACCTTTTCGTCCGCGGGCTCGCCGAGGTAGCCCAGGATCTCGCCTGAAAACTCCGAATCCAGCCGCAGCGCCACGAACGGCTCTCCGGACAGCTTGGCGCCGTGCAGCGCGGGAGCCTGTTCCACCGGAATCTCGAGCGGCTGCAATTCATAGCGATCTTCGCTGCCGGCCGCCCCGCGGATACCCGTGATCATGTCTCCCTCAAGCTGCAGCAGAATGGCGTGCTCCGCGTAGGTTGCCAGCCCATCGAGCAGCGCCGACGCCGCGTCGTCCCGGCCTTCGGCATTCTCTATTCGCCGCGCCGCTTTGTGGAGCGATTGCATCTGCTGGCGAAACCCTTCCCGCTGCTGCTCCAGTTCGATCCGCTGGCGTTCCGCGAGTTCGGCCCGCAGCGCTTCCAGCGCGCGCTGCTTTTCTTCGGCGGCGTCCTCGCGAGCCTCTTCCAGCACGCGCTGAATCTCACCCTCATGCTCGCGGCGCAGGTCTTCCGTCTGTCCTTCCGCCATCCGGCGGGCCGTGACCTGAACTTCCTCCCGCAAGGGGTCCCGCAGGTTGACGAGCGCGCCTTCCACCGCCATGGCGATGTGGCTCTGCCACCCGGATTCCAGTTCCTCCTGGACACGCGCAATATGTAACTGCCACGCGGCGGAGAGCCGCTCCTTGATGACTGCTTCCCGCTCCCCGAGGGCTTTCGCGAGGCTGTCCTCGTGTGGTTCGTTGAAACTTGCCGCCGCCGTACTCATTGCACCCTTACCTTTCACGCGTCCCGTCCGGGGTAACGCCGTGCTAATCCATGCTAATAAAGACGTCTCGCACTAATGGAACGACCCTGCCCGCGGCGCTCCTACGTCCTCGCGGTTCCCAGCGGGAAGCAGGCGCACCAACTCCCCTCAAAATCCGGGAAAACCCAGCCGCCATCCAGCAGTGTCGTCTTAGTCTTACTTATCACTACTTCGCTCCGGTTCCAAACAGACTTATCGGCAGATTTATCGTATGTTCCTGGCCTGTTCGCGGATCTTGCAACAGGCAGTGATAGCTCGTACCATTACCTCGCTCGCAGCCGCCGGCATAGACCTCCAAGCCGGAGCGGAACTCCACGCACTCCGCGCACAAAAACGGCTCCTCCGCCCCAGGCAGCCACTTCAGCGCGACGCGGGTCATCGAGGGAGAGGGCCACTCCGGGCTGGGCGGCCGGCGCCATACGATCTCCGACCGGCCCTCCATCCGGCTCAACATGCTATCGGGAGTACCAGTTGCGGAGAAGTCCTCGCGAATTTCGAGGTCTCCCGAATGCCAGGGCAGATTGCGGCCGATCGCCGTCCATGACCACTGGGGGGTTTCACTCTCCAGATTCAGCCCGATTTGAGCTTGCAGCAGGCCAAAACGGGACTCAACGGATATGTTCCGGAACTCCGGCGACGTTCCATCCCAGTAGAGGTCTCCCTGGAGATTATAGTACTTAGAATCCTCGATAAGTACTTTTTTGATGTTAATTTTTGCTAAGAGGGAACGCGCGCGCATCCACGCCGGCGGCTCGGGAACGCCCGGCGCGAACGTGCGCCGGAGGATGCCCCTGGAATCCGCGGTACGCACCGTGACCTCCCTGGCAACCTGGGCGAGGCTCAACTCATCGAACGAAAGCTTCAACGAAACATCACGGCCCGAGAAGCCGGCGGAGCGCGCGCCCGGAGCGGAGTGCGTGGCGTCAATCTTCACGGAAACTTCGCCAACCTTCGCCAGCGCGCCCTTGAGACGCCAAGCGGCGCCCCGCAATTCCAGCGGCGCGGCACGGAACTCCACGGGTGACGCCAGCCCGTTCACCGCGACCGAGAGATTATGGACCAGAAGCTGCCCCCGCCAAACACCGGCATCCCGGAACCCCGCCCGCCGCCAAACCACATCCCCGGAAGCTTCCCAGCCGTCTCCCTGGAGCAGCGCTGGCCGTTCCATCTCCACCGGAGCCAGGCGCGCAATGACATTCAGGTGTTCCGGAGTAAGTTTGCGGCCTTTCACGGAGACCGTCAATCCTCCGCTCTGACGATTCAGGTCAAAGCCGAACGACGGATATTCCGGGGCGCTGGTCTTCGCGGCTTCCGCCGGCGAGGAGGTCGCTTCAGGCGAAGCGGCGGGCTCGGCGTCCTCTCCCTCGCCGGGAACCGGCTCCGCGTCGAGCAATCCGCTGCCCTCGGTGCGGTCTCCCTCCAGACGGAGATTCAGGGAGCGCAGGGCGAATACGGGCTCCAGTTTCCAGAGAAGACGCTCCGCCTCCACCGTTCCGCGAAGACCGCCCTGGCTCCCATACACCACCTCGCCATGAAGGTCTCCCTCTAGCTGCGGATAGTCCGGAAAGGAATCATCCAGATACTGAAGCAGGCCGGTAACTTGAGCAACCGGCATCGCGCTGAAAACGACTCTCGACAGCCATTCTCCGGGGGCGGAATCCTGGTTATAATCCACCGTCGCTTCAAATACGGGAGGCAGCGGGGCCGCCGGGGGAGAGGCTGGCGTCTCGTTCTCCGGCGGTTCCGCGGTGGATTTCGATGTCGCGCCGGCCGCCGGGCTCAGCTCCAAATGCATCCGCCGCGCCGGCAGGTTGAGCAAACCGCTCAGGGGCACTCGCGCGGCATCGCCGGCCGCCGCAAAGATTCCCCCATCTCCGCGCTGGCTCAATTCCAGATTGCCGCGGATATCCAGGGCGTCGGCCGGCCCGCTCAGATGAGCGCGCGCGGCCAGAAAGCCGCTCAGGCCCGCCCGCGGCGCGCGGAACAAGGAAGCCACCTCCGCGAGGGGGCTGCGCTCCATCTCGAGATCCGCTTCCATCTCCCCGTTCTTGCCCGCCGCCGGGCTCCACCTGCCGCGGCCCCGCACCGTACCGAAGCGGGGGGCGAAGCTATCGGTCCGGGCGGGCTCGGCGCGAAATTCAAGCAGCCATGCGCCCGTACCCCGCGCCTCTTCCGCCAATTGGAGGTCCGCGTTGCGAAAGTAATAGATGGATTTGCGCAGGCCGTTCCGGAAATTGATCCGGCCATTGCGTACGCGCAGTTCCGGAAGTTCCCCTTCGGCATGCGAGCCCGCCCCCACGCCGCTGCGGAGCATTTGCTCGAAGTTCCAGACGCCGTCCGCGCCCCGCGCTACATTGACGCTCGGCTGGTCGAGCGTAATCCGCGAAAACGTCAGTTCCCCGCGCCAGATAGAGGCCAGGGCGATCCGCGCGCGCGCCAGCCCGACATAGGCGAATGGTTCCGCGGAAATCTCCGGTGAATCCGCGATGACGACATCCCTCAGAGTAAAGCCCGGCCCTCCCCAAAGGGTGAAGCGCAGTTCCCCAATCTCGACGTTCCGCCGCAGCGCCCGCTCAAGCCCGGTTTCGACTTTTCCCCGATAGCGATCCGCCGGGATCTGGGGCGCCAGCACGGCCGCCAGCGCCGCCAAAGCCGCCAGCGCGAACACGAACCGTGCCAATGTCCGTATCGAGAGCACAGAGGTCCTTTCCCGTCAGGCGTCCCGCCCGCTCCGTTCACGGGCCAGGCCGGTGGAATCCGGCGGGGCCGCGATCGCCCGGCCGCGCTGCTTGAACGCTTTCGGCGTGTTGTAATCCATCAAAATTCCCGCGTGCGGCGCCGGCACGTAAAGGCTCCGGCTCCGATAGCGCCGCACCACGGTCCTGGCGGTCTCCCCCGGCGGGAGCGTCAGGAACTCTTCCGCCACGCTCCAGCGCGCGGCAATAGGGTGGCCGTGCCGGCCGCCATACTCGGGAATACAAAACAGTGTGTCCGGAGAAGCGTTTCGCCACGCCGCCCGCATTACACCGAGCACCCCGGCCGTAACGTCGAAGACATCGACGGGCGAGAAGAGAAACCACCCCGGCAAAGGGCGCATGGCCGCGAGCGCGCGCAAACCGTACTGCAGGCTCGACAACTGCCCGCGCGCCGGTTCGGGATTACGCACCGGCCGGCCGCAACCGCCGATCTCGAGCGCCGCCTCCACCGCTCCGGCATGGTACCCGGTCACAACCACGCAGACCCCGCATTCGGCTTCGTAGAGACGCGCGAGATGGCAAACCGCCGGGACGCCGCCCTCCAGCGGCAGAAGCGCCTTCACGGAACCCATGCGCGTGGACGCTCCGGCGGCAAGCACAATCGCCGCGCAATCATCGCCCGGCCCTTCCGTGCCCGTAATCCCGCGTTCCATGCGTATCGTCTCGGACGGCCGCATTCGCTACTTGAGCAGCGCCTTCAATTCGTCGTGCGCAAAGATGGATTTTGAAAGGCGGCGCCACTCCCCATCGGGCATCCTTCGCGCGGCGACCATTTCGGCCACGACGGAAACCGCGATTTCCTCGGGGGTTACCGCCCCGATATCGAGCCCCATCGGCGCGTGAAGGTCTTCGAAGAGGCCGCGAGAGAGACCCTCTTTTTCCAGCTCCTTCACGGTCGAGATCACCTTGCGCTTACTGCCGACCATGGCGACGTAGCGCGCGCCGGCTCCCGCGGCCCAGCGCAGAATCCGCATGTCGTCGCGATGGCCCCTGGTCACAATCACGATGTAGGTATTCGCGCCAGGTTCGAGCCCGGCGCAAAGCTCCTCGTATTCACCGGAAAGAGTAGCCTCGGCGTCGGGGAAGCGTTCCGCGGTGGCAAAACTCTCGCGGTCGTCGATCACCGTCGTCGCGAAGCCCGCCAGGCTCGCGATGCGGCAGATGCTCTTCGAGATGTGGCCGCCACCGAAGAGCAGCAGCGCCGGTTGCGGAAAAATAGGTTCCACGTAAATATCCAGTTGCCCGCCGCAGATCAGGCCGGTCTCATAACTCACGTCATGGCCAAGCCGAAAGCTCAATTTCCGGGGCCGTTCGCTTTCCATCGCCTCGCGGGCGGCCTCCCAGACCTCGGCCTCCACGCAGCCGCCCCCCACCGTGCCGGCAAAGCTGCCATCGTCGCGAATCAGCATCTTCGCGTTCAAATGGCTTGGAATGGAGCCGCGTACGTCGATGATGGTCGCGAGCACGCACTTGCGCCCCTGCCGCCGCATCCGCACGAGTTCCTCAAAGACGTCCATTCATCTGGGATTATACCGTTCTCCCGCGAAAGAACCTCGCCGCTCGCCGCCACGCGATAAATCCCTCGAAGCGCTCGCCGCCGTATTTCGCTGGAACGAGGCCCGGCGGCGGCTTCGTTCCGTAACTGGCGCTTCGCCCATGCCTTGGGGAGAATGAGGTATGACCTGGGAGAGGGAGAGCTCGCTCGGCGCGCCGCCCGCGCGCGGAATGTCGGAGACCGGGCGCGGCGGGCAGCGCGTGGATTCGGACCACGCAGCCACGCGGTGCTATCCGGTTCGGTGTTATCCGGCTGCGAGTTATCCGGCTGAGATTCGGAACAGCGGAATCCACGCGAGGTTTTCCGATGCCTGAACTTCCCGAGGTGGAAACGGCCGTTCGGAGCCTTGCGCCGCGCCTCACGGGCGCAACCATCGAACGGCTTGTCACGAGCGATTCCCGCGTCTTCCGCGGGCAGCGGTTTTACTCGGTAGCTCTTGGGCAGCGCAGCGTT
>CAZXBZ010000010.1:0-20929 GCA_964639135.1 uncultured Solibacteraceae bacterium
AGGGCAGGTCAAAAGACAAGTTTCGTCAATTCACTATCGAATCCTAGCACGCCGGCGTCCAAATGGAAAGCCCGCTAAGCTATTGAAAAAAGCCTTCGTAATGCCTCTCAGGCGCATATCTCGGGTGTGGCGCGAAGGCCATGTGTGTCGTTATGACACAATGAAGCGGGATGAATCCCCGAGAGAATCTTACGAACCGCCGGAATTGGCTGAGGATGGCCTTGTTCGGCACATCCGCTGGCATGGCCGCGCGCGCTCAGGAGTCCTACGCGGTTTTTACGTCCTCTCCGCGTGTCCTCCTGAACGAAAACCGGCTGCGCCTGCTGAGACGCGAAGCGGAGCGGCGGACGGACCGGTGGAACCAGCTCGAAATGCTCCTGAGGGGCGGCGCTCAATTCCCCGAGCCGGTCTTTGCCCACGCACTCGGCTATCTGGCCGCCGGGGATCGAGACTTGGCGCGCAAGGCCGCGGAGGCCGCGGGGCCCCGAACCAGCGTTCGCGAGATCGCTCAAGTGCGGGATTGGTGCCGGGACGCACTCACCCCGGCCGATCTCGAGCGCTTCGATAACCGGCTGCTCGCCACCCTCGGCGTCTTTCCCGCCGATCTGGATTCGCCCGCGCCGGCGCGCGATGTCACCCTGGCCGCCATCGCGCTCGCCGACGATCATCCGAAAGCAAGCGTTGCCGCCCTCCGCTGGGTGCATTCCACCTGGTGGCCGCGCCAGCGCGCGCGGATTGCGCAAGGGCGGATTCCGGTGGCTCATTCCGACGCCCTGGCCTTCGTCGAGATCCTCTATAGTTTCCAAAGCGCCCTGCAACTGGATTTCCGCCTGGATGCGCCCCGGTTCTTCAAGGATTACCCTATCTGGCACTTGCTGCGGCACTATCCGGCTTCCCTGGCCGGCGGTGAGAACGATTATCGCGTACCTGCCTGGGCGGGTGACGGTGAGCCGGATCCAGCCGTTTGCGTACGCTCTCGCGCCGCGGAACTCGCCATGGTGGCGCTCGACACCAACGCGGAGGCCAGCCAGTACCTGCAAGGCTGGCTCCTCAATCCCCGCTTCCGCATGCGCGGCGCGTATGGCGCTCCGTACGAGTTCTTCTGGTGTAATCCATACCAGCCCAGCCTGAGCTATTTCTACCTGCCCCTATATCAGCACCTTTCGGCCTTCGGAACGCTGCTTGCTGGCTCATCCTGGGAAGAAAACGCCAGTTGGTTCGGGCTCATCGGCGGCGGGATGCAATACTTCACGACGGATGGCGTCAAAGTGCTCGCAAGGCCCGCGCGAAACGGGGTGCTCGCAATCGGACCCTCAACGGTGCTGCTCGAAGGCACGGATAACCCCGCGGATTCCGTCTCCGAGGCCGAGGTTCCGGAGTGTGACCAGGTGTTTTGGCTGGATCTCAAACCTTCCACGAAGTATCTGGTCGAGATTGATTCGGAAGAACAAACCGAGGCCGAAACCGACAGGGGCGGAATTCTCGCGGTTGATTTCAGCAACCGCCCGCGCGGGGGCATGTACGTTCGCCCAAGACCGAGCTGAGGCGTGCACCCTCAATCGGGATGAGGAGACAGGAGGAAGCCGTTACGCGGCCTGGCGCGCACGGCGGCGCTGGCTGGAAACTCTCGTCTCGCCGCGGGATCCGGAGACCGCCTTCAGCGCCGGCGCCTCGCCCGTTTCCGGTTGAAGCTTTTGATCTGGGGTGATCGACCGGGCAAGGCAAACAAGCGAATGACCCTGGACAGCCTTCATGGTCTCCTGGCTTCGCTTCATCCCAGCTTTGCCGGTGTCTCCGGCCGGACGCTCCACCGCGGCCAGTAGCTGGGCAAGCCGCGTGTTTCCCAATGCCGAAAGAGCGGTAAGGGCCGCCAGAATCTCCGGATCGATATCCATCTCGGCGCTGGCTGGCATCGCGGGAGACGTCCCAGCCCGCGCGGCCTCTTGCCGCTCCGCCGCGTACTTCAGCCCGGCCGCCGCGGCGGCGGCGTTCATCCGGCGTTCAAACTCCGCGTTCCGCTTTGCCGTCGCCCGGATGGCACGCGAAGCTGCTTCGAACGTGGAAGGCTCACTCACATCCCCAATGGGGAACGTGGCGAA
The DNA here is from genome assembly GCA_964639135.1 of uncultured Solibacteraceae bacterium. GTDB lineage: Bacteria > Acidobacteriota > Terriglobia > Bryobacterales > Bryobacteraceae > JACTMJ01. Next base: position 2,100 of record CAZXBZ010000010.1, read on the forward strand.
CGCCGCGCCCATGCGCAAAATCTGCAATTCCAACTGGCCGCTGGGAGCCGATTCTTGTTGGGCGGCCGGGCGAAACCACCGGCTGATACATCCGCCATGGCCTTCCGCCGTGGAAACACGCCGTATTCGCTCTCTTAGCCGGATCGGCACCGCCTCTCCATCGACCATCGCGCAGGTACGCCATCCGTCCAGTTGACGCACTTCCACGCCAATTCCATCACTGGCCAGATAATCAAGCCAGCGGGCAAACTGCCGGATCGCACGAACGGTTTCACCAGGCGCCGCACAGATATCCAGCGTGTCCGCCCCACGCAGCCGCAGACGTCCATCTTCTGAAACCGCCCGGCGTCGCCACTCGATCCAGCTTTTCCGTACAAGCTGCTGGTTGAGGCCCGGCAAGCAGTAAGGGGGTTCCGATGCCGCCTGGATATCCGGCGCTTCCTCATCAGCGCTCCATGCCCGTTCCATCAGACGCCTCAAACCATGCGACAGAATCGCCTGGACGCCTCGAAGAGTCCTGATGGGAGCGGAGAAGGTGAATTGGCCCCTGACAAGCGAGATTACGGTAGCCGCGGTCATTGGTACTAGTTCCTGCCTTTGCTCAATAGTAGGAAGATCCCCGCAATGATACGAGGAGAAAATACGGGAAATGCAGCCGCAATGACGGAGAATGCTCTAGTACCATGGTTCCATTCAGTGCCACTTTGTAATGAGAACTCCCCGCACATCGAAAATTCCGGACACCATCACTGGCAAGAAAGAGCTTAGCGTTTCGATTTGAAACGGCTCCGCTCACGAGCCTCGAATTTACTTCTGACTCTCGCGCACACCGATTAGCCGCCGGTCTAAAGATCCGCTCCGCGCATCGATGATGTGAATTTTTTCAATCCTTGCAGCGCTGTTCCGGATTGAACCACACCTTCAAAATCAGGCGGTCACGAAAAGGGAGATGCTCAATCCGCGCACTTGGATGGTGGGGCCTCCGCCGCGGCGCTGGGCGAGGAACTGGAGAAAAACGAGGGTGCGCGCCCGGGGAACTTTACGGAGTGCACGGATTCCACGGGTAACCCAGCGGTCACCCACCCGTCAAAGCCGCCGAGCAGAGGTCGGATGCGGTGAATCCCACGCGATTGAAGGCGCATCGCCGTCCGCGCGCTAGTCACTTCGTTCGGGCAGGAGCAATAGAGCACGATATCGCGGTCTCGCGGAATTTCCGCCGAGCGTTTGCTCAATTCCTCGGGCAGAATCTGTATGGCCCCTGGCACTTTGGCGCCCACCAGGTCGATTTCCTCGCGATGCCGCAGATCCACCACGGCAAGCGTATCGCCCACCCGGAGATGCTTCCAGACTTCCGCTGGCGCGATTCTCGCCGTTCGAAGACGGGTAATGAAACGGCGGCGAATCCATATTTTCACGGCGAGGTAGATCGCGAAGACGGAAAGGAGCAGGACAATAAACCCGGATCCCAGGCCCTGAAGCCAGCGGCCCAATTGCTCCACCTCGTCATCAAAGATATACCCGATGCCGAGGACCCCGCCGACCCACAATGTCGCTCCAATCCCATCAAGGAGAAGAAACTTATATGGTTTGAGGCGAAGGAGTCCGGCGAGCGGCGAGGCAATTGCGTTCAGGCCCGGAACGTACTTGGCGATCACCAGCCCGAACGCGCCATACCGGTGGTAGAGATCTCCGGTGCGGCGCAGGCAATCGTCAGGTTCCAGCGTGAAGCGGCACAGCACATGCAACATTCGCCCGCCATATCGCCGGCCGAGCACGTACCATGTGCCGTCGGCGATCAGGCAGGCGCCCATTCCCATGAGGTAGGCATATCCGAAGTCGAGATGGCCGGAGGCGGCGAGCGCACCGGCGGCAATCAACATTGGAGAGGCGGGCAGTGGGAACCCCAGTTGCTCCAACAGTACGAAGGCCACCAGTAACAGGTAGCCATGCTCGATCAGGAAAGCGGCTAGATCCGGCATGGATTCCCAAAAGAAAGCGGGGCGGACCTTGGTCCGCCCCCATGAAATACCACAAGCAGCCTAGGCGTCGATATGATTCGCGAAGAACGTATCCATGGCTACTTTCTTGCGGCTGGCGAGGCCGCTCGACATGCGCCGCATCGTCGCCTTGTCGAACGGCTTGAACGCCTTCGCAATCTGGACGTTCTCTTCAAGATAAGAGATCTTGGGCATTCCCGCCACCGCGGTGGAAACCGGCAGGGAGAGCGAATACCGTACAAGTTCCTCGGCCGTGGCCTCCCCCTTCAGGTGCTCCTGGCCGTAAACCTTCATGGCGATCACGCCCATCCCCTTGCGATTGGCCACCGGCAGCGCCACTTCCTCAAAGCCGCCCGAGGGCCAGCGATGGAAGCCGCCTCTGCCTTGCGGCGGAACCATCCCGGCAAGAGCCGCATTGAGCGCCATCTGCGTACAGTTGAAGTCGTGCCGTTCGAGTGCCTTCGCGAGCACCGCCGGATAGGAGTGGCAGGTAACGCCAATAAACCGGGTCATCTTCTGATCCCGGAGCTTATACATCGTCTTCAGAACTCCGTTCGGCGCCTCGATGGAAGCCAGATCCTCATCGGTGCCCAATGAATGTACGTGTACACACTCCACATGATCCGTATTAAGCAGGCGCAGGCTCTCCTCGAAGCGCCTCATCGCGGCGTCGGCGTCCCGCACTTGGATCTTAGTGGAGAGAAAAACCTCCTTGCGGCGGGTCTTCATCACGCGGCCCACGCGAGTTTCGCTATGCCCGTTACCGTAGGTCTGGGCGGTATCGAGGTAGCCGATACCAAGGTCGATCGCCTGGTTGAGCACGCGGTCCGCCTCGTCCTCGTTCTCATAGGCTAGAAAACGGCTGCCGCATCCGAAGGCCAAAATAGTGACCTTCGCGCCGGTGTTCCCGAGGGGGCGCATCGGCATCCCCTTGGAATTGGTTTCGGCGGCGGCCGCCATTCCAGGCCGAGCCGCCGCGGCGGCGCCGGTGACAACCGCGGTGGCCGCCATAAAGTCGCGTCGGGTGATGCTCATCGGAATCCTCCATAATCGGACAGTCTGCCGTACTGCCAGCGTATGCGCAGACGCGCGGGAGAGTCAATCGCCGGGTGAAGCTTCCGCTCCAGACGCGGTGGCCCATCCGCGAAAGAGGATGCCGGGGAGCATTGTTCGGGCCGCCGGCCCGGATAAACTACTTGGGCTTCTTTGTTTCCGGCTCGTCACGCCGCATCACGCCGCGCATGCGGCTGATGGGGATGAGACCGGCCTTCTCGGTGTGGACGGTGTGGGTCATGCGAACAGCCATTTCCTCGTTGAGGCTTTCGACGAACTCCCGCATCTGCTTCTGCATCAGTTCCATCTTCTGGCGCATATTGAGGATAATTTCGACACCCGCCAGGTTCACCCCAAATTCGCGGGTAAGCTGGAGAATCACCTCCAGCCGTTCAAGGTCTTCATCCGTATAAAGCCGCGTATTGCCGTCGGAGCGCGAGGGGAAAAGAAGCCCTTCGCGCTCATAGAGACGCAGCGTCTGCGGATGGATGCCGTATTGCTCGGAAACCGCCGAGATCATGTACGCCGCTTTGCTTTTTTTTCTGGCCGCCGTCATTTCTCAACTCACCGCGAATGTCATCGTATCGCCGCGGCTAGACCTTCGTCCATAGTTCCTCGCGCGGGTCGGCCGGATCGGCCTCCTGCAACTGCTTCAGCAGGTCGCGCACCTTCTCGTCGCGCGTATCCGGACCCCGCAGGACAATCTCGACGATTTCGTCGCCGCGCTTTCCGCTTTTCGAATTCAATACGCCCTTGTGCCGCATACGCAATTTCTGGCCGTTCTGAGTGCCGGGCGGGATCCGGAGCGTCGCGCGGCCGTCGATCGTCGGCACATCGATCTTCGCGCCAAGGCCCGCCTCGCTCACCGTAATCGGCAGCCTGACGTGAATATCGTCCCCCAGCCACTCGAAGACCGGGTGCGGCTGTACCCGCGTGGTGATATAGAGATCCCCGGCGGCTCCGCCGCCCGTCCCGGCATTTCCCTTGCCGCTAAGCCGCAAGCGGGATCCGGTGCGCGCGCCAGCCGGGATACGCACTTCCACGGTCTCCTGCCGTGTGGCGAGCCCGTCCCCATGGCAGGCCGGGCACGCATTCGTCAGACGGCCGGAGCCGCCGCAGCGCGGGCAACTGATCTTGAAGCGCATCGCTCCCGCGCTCTGCTCCACCGTGCCGCTCCCGTGGCATTGCGGGCAGACCGTCTCCGACCCCGGACCCGCGCCGCTGCCGCCGCACGTGACGCAGGGTTCCTGGCGGTTGATCGTCAAACGCACCTGGGTGCCGCGAATCGCCTGCCAGAAATCGATATCCAGCCCGTATTCGAGGTCCGTGCCGGGCTGCTTTCTCGGAGCATGCGGCGCGCCGCCGGATCGTTTGAAGAATTGGTCGAACAGATCCCGGAATCCGCCCCCGGCGGCTCCGCCCGCCGGGAATCCCCCCGCGCCGCCGCCAGCGGATTGCGCGAAGTCGCCAAAATCGAAGCCGCTGAAATCCATGCCGGGCCCGCGGCCGTGGTTCCCGCCGGGCGGCGCGCCGCCCGGCGGGATGTTGTCGGAATAGAAGCCGTACTGGTCATAGACCTCGCGCTTCTTGGGATCGTTCAGGATGCTATAAGCTTCCTGAACCTTCTTGAACCGGTCCTCGGCCACCTTATCACTCGGGTTCAGATCCGGGTGATGCTTGCGCGCAAGACGCCTGTAAGCCTTGCGAATCTCTTCCTGGGTCGCCTTCTTTTCAACGCCCAGTGTTTCGTAGTAGTTGTCGGTAGCCATGAGGGTGATTCATTTCGAGAGAACGCGCGGGGATGAATCGCTCTCCATCCCCGCTTCCGGGCCGGGAGCACGGCCGGTTATTTCTGGTCTTCGACGTCGACGAATTCGGCGTCCACAACGTTCTCATCCGCCTTCTTTTGCTCCGCGCCCCCTTCCGGGCCGCCCGCCGCCGCCCCTGGCCCGGATGCGCCGTCCGTCTGGCCGGGTTGCGACGCCGAGGCCGCGTACATCGCCTCCGCGAGTTTGTGGCTGGCCTGGGTGAGCTGATCGTTGGCCGCGCGGATCTTTTCGAGCCCGCCTTCCTTGATCGCGTCCTTCGCCGCGGCGAGCGCGGCTTCGGCGTTCTTCACCTCGCCCTCACCGAGTTTCGCACGGTTCTCGTTCAGCATCTTCTCGGTGTTGTAGATCATCGAGTCGAGCTGGTTGCGCGCTTCGATCTCCTCCTTGCGCTGGCGATCCTCGCCCTGGTGCGCTTCGGCGTCCTTCGCCATCTTCTCCACTTCCTCCTTGCTCAGGCCCGAGGAGGAGGAGATGGTGATCTTCTGCTCGTTGTTCGTCGCGCGATCTTTCGCGCTGACGTGCAGAATACCGTTGGCGTCGATATCGAAGGTAACCTCGATCTGCGGAACTCCGCGCGGCGCCGGCGGAATGCCCACCAATTGGAAGACGCCCAGCAGGCGGTTATCGGCCGCCATCGAGCGCTCGCCCTGGAAGGTCTTGATCTCGACACTCGTCTGGCTATCGGACGCGGTCGAGAACACTTCGCTCTTGCGGGTCGGGATGGTGGTGTTCCGCTCGATGAGCTTCGTAAAGACGCCTCCGAGCGTTTCGATACCCAGCGACAGCGGGGTCACGTCGAGCAACAGCACGTCCTTTACTTCACCGCCGAGCACACCGCCCTGTACGGCCGCGCCCACCGCCACCACTTCATCCGGGTTCACGGTCTTGTTCGGCTCCTTACCGAAGAGCTCGCGCACGGCGGCCTGCACTTTCGGGATACGCGTGGAACCACCGACCAGGACCACTTCCTGGATGTCGGACGGCTTGAAGCCGGCATCCGAGAGGGCGCGCTTGCACGGTTCGAGCGAGCGCTTCACCAGCGGATCGATCATCTGCTCGAAACGGGCGCGCGTGAGCTTCTGCAAAAGGTGCTTCGGGCCGCTCTGGTTAGCCGTGATGAAGGGCAGATTGATCTCCGTCTCCATCGTGGTCGAGAGTTCGATCTTGGCCTTTTCCGCCGCTTCCTTCAGCCGCTGAAGCGCCATCTGGTCCGTCGAGAGGTCGATGCCCTCGGATTGCTTGAACTCCCCGATCAGCCAGTCGATGATGAGCTGGTCAATATTGTCGCCGCCCAGGTGAGTATCGCCGTTGGTCGATTTCACTTCGACGATGCCGTCGCCCACTTCGAGAATCGAGATATCGAAGGTGCCGCCGCCGAAGTCGTACACCGCGATGGTTTCATTCGTCTTCTTATCAAGCCCGTAGGCCAGCGCCGCCGCGGTCGGCTCATTGATGATGCGCATCACCTCGAGGCCCGCAACCTGGCCCGCGTCCTTGGTGGCCTGGCGCTGCTCATCGTTGAAGTAAGCCGGCACCGTGATCACCGCCTTGCCGACCTTCTCGCCCAGGTAGGCTTCGGCGGCTTCCTTCAACTTGCCGAGCACCATCGAGGAGATCTCGGGCGGAGCCAGCTTCTTGTCGCCCACCTCGATGCGCACGTCGCCCTTGTCGCCCCGCGCAATCTTGTAGGGAATCAGCTTGCTCTCCTCGGCCACTTCGTTATACCGGCGGCCCATGAAACGCTTGATGGAATAGATGGTATTCTCCGGATTGGTGACCGCCTGACGCTTGGCCACCTGCCCAACCAGGCGTTCGCCATTCTTTGTGAACGCCACGACTGACGGCGTCGTTCGCGTACCTTCCTGGTTGGGGATCACAACCGGCGTGCCCCCCTCCATCACGGCGACGACCGAGTTGGTGGTGCCGAGGTCGATACCAATAATCTTGCTCATGATTGCCTTCTCATCCTCCGTAGCTCTCTTGCTGCGTTACTGCTTTTTACGGAACGAACCCAACTGGCCCAAGCGCCAGCCGGCACAACGGCCAGCGATGGCGCAAGAACATGCACGGAGGTTCCGTCGCGGAATGCGGATACGAAACGAAGCCAATGCGGTTCCCAGCGGCGTCAGTCTTAGTCCTTCCCTATTATTGAATATGAGTCACTTGTTGTCAACTATTTTTGTCACTTTCTTGAGTCTCCTCTTGGCATCTTGCGCCGCCGTCACCCAAAACTCCCAGACGGTCCCCCTTACGGTGGCCGCGGCGGCGGACTTAAGCCCCCTTTCCGAACCAATCAGCGCCCTTTATCACCAGGCATCCGGCCAACAGCTTCGTTTCGTCATCGGGTCGAGCGGGATGCTGGCCAGGCAGATTGAACAAGGCGCTCCGTTCGACGTTTACCTCTCCGCCAATGCCCGGTACGTGGATGAACTGGCGAAATCGGGCAAAATCGTGCCGGATTCCGTGCGAATCTACGCGCTCGGCCGGCTGGGAATCTGGTCGAAGGATGGGACCGCGCGGGACGCCCAGGATCTGCTGAAGCCGGAGATCCGCCGCATCGCGATCGCGAACCCGGCGCACGCGCCGTACGGAGAGGCGGCACGGGATTACCTGGAACGGGCGGGCGTCTGGGCGGCGGCCGAGCCGAAGATCGTCTACGGAGAAAACGTGCGGCAGGCAGCACAGTTCGCCGAAAGCGGCAATGTGGACGCTCTCGTGAGTTCCTGGACCGTGGTGGCTCCCCTGAAGGGAATGCTGGTGCCCGCGAACGCGCACGAGCCGATCCGCCAGGCCGGAGGAGCCGTGGCGGCGAGCCCGAAGCCCGAAGAGGCGCTCCAATTTCTCCGCATGCTCGGTGAACCCGCGGCGCGGGAATTATTCCGTCAGCATGGCTTCGACCTGCCGCCACTGGAGGACGGGGCGGCAAGCTCCTCTCGATAACGAGCAGCGCCAGGATCCCGAGGGCAATCCCGGACATCCGCCTCGTCCGCCTCGGAGAATGTCGGGATATGATGGTGCGTACCCATAAACGGCGCCATCGCCGGCGAGAGGGCGGCGGACAACCGAACGCTACCCGCGCGGGGACGAATATGGATATCCGTACGCCATCCTCGGCGCTCGAATTCGCGGCGGAGTGGGGGGACGCCTACCGCGCGGGCACGCGGCTGCGCATTCAGGGAGCGGGCTCGAAGGCACGGTTCGCTGGACCCGTCGCCGAAGCCGATCTCGCCTTCGATACAAGCGGACTCAATTCCATCGGCGAATACGATCCGCGGGATCTCACGATTCGCGCTGGCGCCGGAATGCCCTATGCCAGCCTGATGAAGGCGCTGGAGGCGGAAGGGCAGATGCTCCCGTTCGACCCGCCCTTCCATGAGGAAGCGACCGTGGGCGGCGTGGTGGCGGCGAATCTTTGCGGACCGCGGCGGCGCGGCTACGGCACGATCCGGGATTATGTGATCGGAGTGGAGTTCGCCGATTGGCGCGGCAACCTGGTGCAATCGGGAGCGATGGTCGCCAAGAACGTCGCGGGCTACGACCTCAACAAGCTGTTCACGGGAAGCTGGGGTGTGCTCGGCCCGATGGTCAGCATCAACTTCCGCGTATCGCCGCTCGAGAAGCATACCGTCACCTTTCTGGCGCGATGCCGCACGGAGGCGGAATACCGCGCGATCCGGGATCGCGTGTTGCGGGGCGCCGCGCAACCGATCGCCCTCGATTACGTGAACGCCACCGCGGGCGAATTACTTCGATTGAACGGCAGCGCGCTCCTGATCCGTTACGCGAACGCGCCGCCGGTAATTGAGCGGCTTCAGGAAAGTCTCGATCTGCCGGAACCGGTGGACGCCGAACTCGAACCCTTCCTCTGGCTGCGCCTCCGGGAGTGGTTCAGCCATCAGGTAACGGGCTATAGCGACGGGGTGCTGCTTCAGTTGTCGAGCACGCACTCTCGCGTATTCAGCGACGCCGCATCGCTCGGCGGACGCGTTCTGGCGAGGGCCGCATCGGGGGTTGTCTACGCTTCCTACCCCGACTCGGAATCGGCCTTCGACGCCATGCGGTTTCTTGAACGCCAGGGACGTATGGTGCTCATGCTCAGTGCATCGGCAAGGATCCGGCAATCCCAGACGCTCGCGGCGCGGCCTTCGGACTTCGAGTGGATGCGGAGCGTGAAAGCGCACTTCGACCCGGAAGGCCTGGTGAACCGGGGGAGGCTGCATGGCTGGCTCTGACCGCGGCGACGGACAAAATGGCGCGGGGCGGAAGACCGGGCCGAAGCGCGAGGAACTCGACACCTGCGTCCACTGCGGGCTTTGCCTGAACGCCTGCCCCACTTACCGAGAACTTGGCCTCGAGATGGATTCGCCGCGCGGACGCATCTACCAGATGATCCGTATCGATGACGGGCTCGCCGTGGTGGACGAAAGCTACCAGAGCCACATCGATCTGTGCCTGGCGTGCCGCGCGTGCGAGACGGCGTGCCCTTCGGGCGTTCCCTATGGCAGACTGGTCGAGGCGGCGCGAGAGGATATCGAGGCTCATCTCAAACGGCCGTTCTTCAGCCGGGTCACGCGCAATTTTCTGTTCCGCAAGGTGCTGCCTTCGCGCCGCTGGCTACGGGCGCTGGCAACTCCTCTTTACCTTTACCAGCGCGGCGGGCTCGAGGCGTTCGTCGCCCGTACGGGGTTGCTGAATCGCTTCCCCCGCTTGAAGGAACTGGCCGCGCTCAGCCCCCGGGCCACCCTCCCGAGTTTCTTCCGGCATTACGGCAAGACGTTCCCCGCGATGGGCGAAAGACGCTACCGCGTGGCCTTCCTCGGCGGCTGCATGGCAAACGTAAGCTTCGCGACCCTGCATGAAGCCACCGTGCGGGTGTTGCAACGAAACGGCTGCGAAGTGGTGACGCCCGCGGGGCAGACCTGCTGCGGCGCGCTGCACGTACACGCGGGCCGCAAGGAGGATGCGCGGAAACTAGCCATTACAAACATCGAAGCGATTCTCGGCGGCGGCTACGACGCCATCCTCACTAACGCGGCTGGCTGCGGCTGCGCCCTCAAGGAATACGGCCATCTCCTCGAAGACGACCACGCCAACGCGGAGCGCGCGCGCCTGTTCGCGGCCAAAATCAGGGACGTCAACGAGTTTCTGGTGGAAATCGGGCCGGTTCCGCCCGCTCGCGAGGTGCGCGCCACCGTCACGTATCAGGATTCCTGCCATCTGACTCACGGCCAAAAACTGCCGCTACCCCCGCGCCGGCTCCTCCGCCTGATACCGGGTTTGACCTTCAAGGAGATGCCTTATTCGGACCATTGCTGCGGAAGCGCGGGAATCTACAACGTGCTTCAGACGGAAATGTCGATGAGGGTGCTCGGAAAAAAGATGGAATACGCCAACGGGACCGGAGCGGAAATCATCGTCTCCGCGAACCCCGGCTGCCTGCTGCAACTGGAAGCGGGTGTGCGGAAGCACGGCTCCGGCCAGAGGGTGATGCACGTCATGGAAGTGCTCGACAAGGCTTATGGCGATCCTGGGGAAACGCCACCTCCGCGGAAGGGCGAGAGCGCCGGATAGACGCCTCGATCCCGGAGGCTACTCTCCGGATGCCTCGGGGCCGGCAACGCCGTCTCCGGCGGGGGCCTCGTCTTCACCAGCCGCGGCGGGCCCGGCGATGAAATGACCGGGTGTGGGGATAAGGTTCATCATCCGAGCCGAAATTCCGGGAATCCACACGCGAAATTCACCGCCGCGATGAGCGAGGCCCGGCTCGCCGGGATCCGGACGCTGCACGGTGGAAACGCCCATGAACGCGTAAACTGGCACATTCAGCCGTACAAGCACCAGCCGGGAGCCGGGGTCCGCGCATCCGAGCGTGATGCCGTTGGCGGAAACGAACCTGCCGTTGACATCGATACGGCAGCCGGATTGATGAAGAAAGTTGCCGAAACCGGCAATCACGCGGCGATCCTGCAAGGCGAAATCGTCGAAGTGCATCCACCATTCGCAAGGCGCTGGCGTGTGCGCCGATCGCCCAAAACGAAAGAGGCGGATGCCGTTGGGGAGATGTTCCTTCGCTTCGGGCGTTCCCCCGAGAAACACGGAATTGGAGAGACTGGTGGCAACGTCCGCGTACGCGGTGAATTCATTCAGCAGGGCCATAACGATTCCTGGAACGCGGCGCGAGCGTATCCTTCAAGTAAGGGTATCGGAAACGAGCCAGGCAACGGATCAGGCGGTTCGGCCGGCCATCCGGCGGCCGGTGTATGTTTCGTTCCACCGGCAAGGATTAGAATCGAGGGAGAATGCATCGCTATTATCTTCACGGAAACCAGATTCTGCCGCACACCGAAAAGGGACTCTCCGCCGGCCAGGTGGGCCTGATGAACGGCTGGGGCGTCTTCAGCACGCTCCGCGCGAAAGACGGCGTACTCTTCGAATACGCGCGCCATTGGGCGCGGATGGAGAAGGACGCGCGGGCGCTCTCCGTTACGATGCCCTGCGGCGCGGCGGAACTGGAAGACCGCCTGCACCAGTTGCTTGACGCCAACGAAGCTCCGGACGCCACCGTCCGCGTGATAGCGGTAAGAAACCGGGGCGGCATGTGGGAAGGAAGCGGGATCGAGGAAGAGAGCGACCTGATTGCCTTCACCGCGCCGCTCAAGCACTGGAGAGACCATATCGCGGTTGGCGTTCAGCCGCATGCCCGGTATTCGGCGTGTGAATTTTCGGGCAGCAAGACGCTCTCGTGGGCGACGAATCTCACGTGGCTCGAACGGGCGCAGCACCGGGGATTCGATGAAGTGATTTTGCTCAATGAGCACGACGAAGTGTGCGAATGCACCTCCGCCAATATCTTCGCGAAATTTGGCGGCGACGTGGTGACGCCGCCACTATCGGCGGGCTGTCTGCCGGGCGTAACGCGGCAGTTGCTGCTCGATACCCTGCGGGTGGACGGCTATCAGATGCGGGAACGCGAGCTGGCGATAGCGGATCTCCGGCGCGCGGACGTCTGTTTTATTACCTCCAGCACGCGGGACGTGCGAGCGATCAGTTCGATCGCGGGCGAGGATCTGCGCCAGGATGACGCGTTCATTACCCTGCTGCAATTGGCCTTCACGAGGCATCTGGAAGAATACACCGCGCGGCACCGGCGGCACGAGCCCCGCTAGATTACGGAGCGGCGCGACCCACCGGCCGGTTTCGCGCTCCCATGCAACGGCCGGTAAACGTCACCCCGGAAGCGGAGCCGCCAGGCTTCGCCGGGATAAGGATTCCAATTGAATGTCTGAACTCGCAACGAACGCTTCTCCTTCGCCGGGAATCATCCAGAAACGCTACGGCCGCGTTCTGGAGCTTACGCTGAACGCCCCCGAAACGCAAAACCGGCTGACCTTCGCGATGTGCCGCGAACTGGTGGCGGCGCTGCACGAGGCGGACCGGGACCCTTCCGCGGGCGCGGTGCTGCTCAAGGGCGCCGGACCGGCGTTCTGTACCGGCATGGACCCGAAGGAGATGCTCCGCGAAGGCGCGGCGGAAACGGGCTGGATCCACGAGGAACTCTTTACAATCGGCGCAAAACTGACGACGCCGGTGGTGTGCCAGGTACAGGGCGCCGCCCACGGAGCCGGCGCCGGCCTGCTGTGCAACGCGCACGTCGTGCTCGCCGCCCAGGGCACCACCTTCGGCCTCACCGAAATCCGCATGGGGAACTGGCCGTTCATGACCTTCCGCTCGCTGGCCGCGGCCGTGGGCGATCGCCGCGCCACGGAACTCTCGCTGACGGGCCGCGTGTTCGGCACGAATGAAGCCCTTCAATACAACCTGATTCACGCCGTAACGCCGCCGTTTGAACTCGAGGAGCGCGCGGAAGCCACCGCGAGACAACTCGCCGGAGCGAGCCCGGAACTGATCCGGCGGGGCCTCGATTTTGTCGGGCGGACTCGCGGTATGTCCTGGGAAGACGCGGGCGCCCTGGCACAACAGATCCGTTCCGAATGGTTCAGCCATCCGGATTTCATCGAAGGGGCCACGGCGCTTACGGAACGGCGGAAACCCGACTGGCCCTCCCTGCGCGGCCACTCATAGAGGCGCGCCGGTTTAACGAGCCATGTTCCAGACTTCGGCGAGCCGCTGCGCGGCGCGCCGGCGATCCTTGAAGAGGTCGATATGCACCTCGGCGCCGTTCCCGCGTAAGCGCAGCGAATCGAAAAGCAGGCCTTTTTCGAAGTCGAGACGTTCCAGGCCCGCGTGCGCCACTTCATCGCCTCGCCAGCCCGTGAATCTCTTCGTGATGAAGACGAAGCGGTCGTCGAACAGGCACAGATAGCCGTCTCGGTTTTTCGTCCGTTTGCCTCCGCGCCGCATCACGCCGTGAAGCGCGAAACCGGGCTCGGCGCCGTGATCTTTTCGGAGCCGCGCGACACAGGCTTCGGGCAGCGGCGAAGCGAGGGGCGAGAGCACGGCGGCCAGCCGTCCAGGTTCCGCGCCTGGCAGATCGGCCCGCCCGCCCGGCGGAAGTTCCGTATCCTCTTCCCCATTCAGCCAGCAGGCGAGCAGCGAGCGCAGCGCGATCCAGTGGATACGCAACACTCGAAAAATCCTGGGCGCGATGAGAAGCGCCGACAGGATAAAGACAGCCGCCACTCCGCCGATCAGCAGGGGATACTCCATCACCATCCAGATGCCCACCGGCACGGCGGCGTCTCCGGCCAGGCTGAGCGCCACATTCGAGAACGGCTCCGGGCTCTGATTCACCGCGAGGCGGGTAGCCGCTTTCGCGGAATGGCTGGTAAGCGCGGCGCCTCCGGTGAGAAGCACGAGAAGAAAGCGGAGCGCCGGATGCACGCTGTCGAAGGCCGCCACGCTCAGTGCCACGGCGCCGATTGGCCGGATGAACGTATGCACGCTATCCCACATGGAATCAAGCCAGGGGATCTTATCCGAAAAGAATTCGGCCAGGGTCGCGGTGGCCGCGAAGCCGATTACCCACCAGCTCCCTAGAACGGAGAGCTCCGAGAAACTGCCGCTCAAGCGGAGAAGTTCGAAGCGCACGGCCAAGCCGAGCATGAGGATGGTGAGATACAACCGGATTCCGGCAAGAACACCGATCCCGGTTGCCGATGCGATCAGTTGAAGTGTATCCATGCCTCGAATGCCCCCCGTTGCGGCCTATGAATAGAATACGCGCAACGGGAGCGGATTCGGACGGAAATTCGGCCTATCCGATGATTGCCGGAGGCTGCATCCGCATGCCCGGCCTCGATCGCCGGACATAAAGCGGGCGGCCGAAGCCGCCGCGCTGAATCCATTTTCTTTCGCGGAAGCACGAGCATTCCATTACGCGGCCCGGTCCCTTTCGAGACCGATCCCCGATTCACCCCGCTCGTGATCCACCACTTCCTGACAGCGGAGACAATACTCCGCCCATGGGACCGCGTTCAGCCGCTTGGCCGGGATGGGCTCCTCGCATCGCCGGCACTCACCGAAGCTGCCATCGTTCACGCGGTCAATCGCCTCCCGGACCTGCCGGACCTTGGCCGCGATGCGGGAGATATTGCCCGCTTCAAAATCGCGCGCGGCCGCGCTTTGCGTTACGTCAAGCGGATCCGCTTCATTCGAGATCTCAAGAATCTCACGGCCTCGCACGCGTGATTCCAGCGTGGCGAGCTCCTGTTCCAGGATGAAGCGAAACTGTTGAGCTTCTTTCTCGGTCATCGGTTTTCACTTCCTTTCGTCTGATGCGAAATACATCTATTTGCAAGGTCAATCGCCACTCGGAATTGCCTGCCCGTGGCCATCGTGAACGTATCGTATATGGGAGAGACTCGGAATGGACGGGATACGTTTCACAAATAAAAATTAGACAAGATACGGCAATCCGAGCCGCCGCGAAAGCGCGGCCGCAACGCAAGAAAGCCGCGCCGCGTTAAATCCGTTTAGTGATAATCTGAGCACACATTCCCGGCGAATGGACCTGGAACCGGAAAGAAGGATCACGATGAAATACACCCGGAGAGAATTCGGCGCGCTTACCCTCGCGAGCGCCCTGCCACTACGGCTTCTCGCAAAGCCCAATTCGAAGTTTGGTGGCGTCCAGATCGGCATCAACGCTCCGTACAGCTTCGGCAGCATGGCCGCCAGCGCCGACTCCATCTTGAAGGATCTTCTGGATTTGAACCTGAGCGCCGTCGAGCTGCGTTCACAGCCGATCGAGCAATCTCTCGGCGCGCCCGTACTCATCCGCGCCAGACGAAATGCACCACCGGAACAGCGGGAAAAAGCGAAAGCTTCGCTTGAAGCGCTGCGTAAATGGCGGCTGAGCCAATCCATGGATAGCTTCAAACCGTTCCGCAAGAAGTGGAACGACGCGGGAGTGGCGCTTCAAATCATCAAGTTCGACGCCGTGGATTCGATGAGCGACGACGAGGTGGGCTACGTCTTTTCACTTGCGCGGACGATGGGCGCGGATGCGATTTCGTGCGAGATCCCGTTGAGCAGGACCAAGTGGCTGGGAGAACTCGCCACGGCCCACAAGTTCCGCGTGGGCTATCACGGTCACGCCGAGATGCACGATCCCGAAGCGTTCGCCGCTCCCGCGAGCTGGGAGAAGGCGATGACGTATTCCAAATACAATTGCATCAATCTCGATATCGGCCATTTCATCGCGGGCAACAATACGTCTCCGATTCCCTTCCTCAAGAAGCACGCGGACCGCATCACGCACATCCACATCAAGGACCGCAAGATGCACGAGGGTCCGAATATGGTCTGGGGCCAGGGCGACACGCCGATCCGGGAAGTCCTGCAACTCATGAAGCGGGAGAAATATCCTTTCCAGGCCACGATTGAATTCGAGTACAAGGTACCGGAAGGAAGCACGCGGATGAAGGAGATTGCCCGCTGCGTGGAGTATTGCCGGGAAGCGCTGGCGTAGACCGCGCGGCGCGGTGGCCTTTCAGAGGAGTGAACGCCGGACCTTGGAACGAAGCCTCGCCACGCCACGCGCGCCGGCGAGGCTTCTCTTTATTCCCCGCCGCGCGTTGTCCAGGCGATGCGTCCGCCGGTTTCCAGGAGGAACCACATCGCCTCCTCGTGCGCGGTCAACTGCTCATCGAGAAGGATGTCGGGGGTATGGCGGAATTCTCCCGTAACGGACTTCGCGATGGGCGACGAATGCGACGGCGATTCCGTGGTGAGGATCAGAACGCCGCAGTGCATGTTGAGAACCGTGTTCAGGTTCGCGGCGAAGGCGCCGAGCTTACTGGGATTTGCTTCTTTCGCAACGTCGCGGCTCGCCTGCAGCCCTTCGTTCGTAAGCCTCGTGAGCAAACGCCGGTAGTAAGCGTCGAAGGGTGCCGAGAGCACCGGCTCGCTGTGGGGGCGAAGCAGTTTGAAGAACCTCGCGCCCGTATGCATATTCAGCATGAAGTCCGGCCGCTCCCTGGCGGTGATCTCAAAAATCGCGCGTGTCTCCGGCTGCGGATGACCGATGAAGTCATCGTGCGCGAGATTGACGCCGGCGTCGTTGGGATAGCCGCCAGGGAACTGCACCGTGGAGAAATCGAGCGGAATATTCTGTTTGCATCGCGGCCACCCGATCAGCGTGCCATCGAGTTTGCCGCCCGTGTTCATATACTCGGCCACCGTGAAATCCGGCCCGTAATCGGCGAGCATTCTCAAGGGAATCCGGGCGCGCCCGTCGGGGTTCATCAGCGGGAGCACCACGATCCGCCCGAGTTTCGATGCGGCCTCGCTCAGACGGGGCCATTCCTTGCCCCGCAAATCCTTGCCGGTTTCAAGAACGGAGAGCAAATTCACCGAACCGACAATCCCCTCGAACTCACCGCCATGGACTCCCGACATCACAAAATAGACGGTGCGCCGCCAATCCGGCCCCAGGTAGGCCCGCACATCGCCGTACCCGAGAGATCCCGAAAAGGTGCTGCTTCCCCTGCCCTGCCGGGGGGTTCCGTACGAAACGGCGTACAGGTTTCGACCGCCGGCGCTTTTTCCGATGGTCTCCACCTTGCCCTTCGAGACCCGGCCTTGCAGGAAACCGGAAACATCATCCACCGTGCTGAGCCAGAATTCGGGGATGCTTGCCGCTTCCTTCAGATAGTCCGGCCGGATCGGGAAGCTCCTCCCGGTATTGGCCGCCGGACCCTGGGTTGCGTTCGCCAGAAGCGGCGCGGCGGTAAGTGAGAGCGCGGTTCGACGTGTCAGCATCCCATGGATTTTATAACGTATCGCTCGCGGACGCCTGTTGTGAGTGGATTCGGAAGCGTCGCGACGCCGTGCTTGCGCTAAGCTGCTTGCTCGAGTTCCACTACCTTTACGGCCCGGCGGCGGCGCCAGGCAAGGAAACGCCGGACGGCCAGTGCGAAGCCGGAATAGACCAGCAGGATCCCCGCCGCGGAAGCAAGCCCCGCGATGCTTTGTCCGATCACGCCGTAGTACTCACCGGTATGAGCAAAGCGCATCCAGGAACGGATCCGGCGTCCGGGGCTCAGGCTTGCGAAGTCTTCGCGCTTTTCCAAGCTTCCGCTGCTCGCATTCAGTGAGAGCGTCTCGCGATATTGCGGCTGCCCGCCCGTTCCGTAAGCTACACTGGCGCCGGTCTGTCTTGCGCCGGCCTTCGGCACCTGGAGCACAATCGTCTTCCATCCCGCCGAACCCTCTCGAAGCGACGCATACATGGCATCCAGCGCATCGGGATCCGCCGCTTCCGCCTGGTCACCGCGGGCCGCGCCATTTTGGCTGCCGCCGCGCTCACTCACGGCCGGGATGGACGTGCTCGCCCCAGCGCCGCGAGAACCACCCGGAGCAGCCGGGCTGGCCGCCACCGCCGCGTCTCCATCGGCCAGCTTCATGATGAACTGGCTGAACCAGGGATAGGAGATCACCATCCCGGAAAGAACGACGACAAACAGGGGAACCGCGGCCCAGATACCGGCAACATGGTGCCAGTTGAAGTCTCGCGCCTTGCCCGTCAGCCCGCTACGGAATAGAGCGATTGCCTTGACGCGGTTCCGAGTCCATTTATTTGGAATCCACAGATACATCCCGGAAACCACCAGAAAGAGAAACGCGGCATTCGATGCGCCGGTGACCGCGCGGGCGGTGGCGCGGCTCTCTCCGGTTGCGGCCAGCCAGCGGTGCCAGGCGCGCATGTCGCTCATGAACTTGCGCATGCCCGTGGCCGGCGCTCCCAGGATTTCGCCGGTATACGGGTTGGCGTAAAGCACTTCGCGCCCGTAACCGAGCGCCACGGGGGCTTCGCGGTCTGATTCCCAGGTGAGGCTTTCGGGCTGTTTCTCTCCCGCGCTCATCACCGCCGCAACCAGCTTGCCGGCGGGAAGAGGCTCCGCGTCCGGACCTGGCGGCGTCCGGCGATACTCACGATCACTCCACGCGATCATCTGCTTTTCATACGTAAGCAGAACTCCCGTGACGGACATGATCAGGACGACGACCCCGGCGGCCGCGCCGAGGATGAGATGAGTCCAGAAGACGAATTTTCGAAAGATGGCCATGGTGTTCCGCGTTATCGGTTGCTGGTTAGAGGGGTATCATCCGCATGTTGTCCGGCGAAGTTGCGGCGAACGCCAGCGAATTCCAGGGATTCGAAGCTCCTTCTGGAAGTGCCCGCGCCACTTTCTATCTCTTCTCTTCCCCTGGGGCTTGCAAGACCATGCCGGCGGAGCGCAAAACGGTGAATCGCATTCCCCTTGGGCGGGAGACGCGCGCTTCGGCGTCCCTCCCGGACGAAGTTTCTCTCGCGTAAACGATGATATCGGACCGTTTGCATCCACCATGGATGCACCGGTTCAGTGTAATGTCTTATGCAAATCGATGTCAACAAGAACCGGCGGCTTCCTTCGCTTACCCGCCAGCGCGCGGGGTTCGCGCGGCTATCCCGCGGAAACAATCGCCGTGCTCGCTGGCGGATAATAGG
>CAZXBZ010000011.1:0-19822 GCA_964639135.1 uncultured Solibacteraceae bacterium
TTTCGCCTGGTGCGTCCTCTGAAAACGCCCACGGCTCAGGAGATGTTCGCGTACTGGAACAACGGCGTGGAGCATGACGAGTAGGCGAGCGCTGTTTGCGGCGGCTGCCTGCCCGCTTGCCGTGCTCGGACGCCGGCGTGAGTGGGTTTCTCTGACGCACACCCAGCCCTCGATGGGAACGCTGTTCCGGGTAGTGGCATGGGTGCGCGACGAAGCGGCGGGATACCGGGCCATTCACGACGCGTTCGCTCGCGCGGCCGATCTGGATGAGAAGCTCTCGGATTACAAACCGGAGAGCGAACTCTCGCGTCTGATGCGGGAAGGCTCCGCGAAGCCGTTCCTGGCAAGCAGCGACCTGTTCCGGGTCGTAGAGCAATCGCTGCGCCTGTCCGAGGAAACACACGGTCTCTTCGACATCAGTATCGGGCCGCTCAGCCAATTGTGGCGGCGGAGCCGGAAAACCGGGCGTCTGCCCGGCGCCGATGTTCTGCAAGAGGCGCGGGAGCGCGTCGATTACCGGAATATCCGGCTCGGCCACGGCGCGCGTAGCATCTGGCTCGCGAAAAGCGGCATGCGGCTTGACCTCGGTGGAATCGCGAAGGGCTACGCCGCGGATGCGATGCGAAACGTCCTGGCGGATGCGGGCATTCCAGCGGCGATGGTGGTGGCGGGCGGCGAGGTGGCCGCGGGAACCGCGCCTCCGGGAACGGAAGGCTGGCTGGTTGAACTCGACCCAGGGGACGAATTTCCAGGAGCGAAGGCACAACTCACCCTCCGGTCGCGGGCAGTATCCACATCGGGCGCTCACCAACAGTACGTAACAATCGGCGGCGAGACCTACTCTCACATCGTCAACCCCCGGACGGGGCTGGGCCTCACGCGGCAGACGGCGGTTTCGGTGATTGCGCCGGCCGCCATGGA
Source organism: uncultured Solibacteraceae bacterium (assembly GCA_964639135.1). Taxonomy (GTDB): domain Bacteria; phylum Acidobacteriota; class Terriglobia; order Bryobacterales; family Bryobacteraceae; genus JACTMJ01. Next base: position 922 of record CAZXBZ010000011.1, read on the forward strand.
GACCGATGCGCTGGCGACCGCCGCCAGCCTGATGCCGCCGCGCGAAGCGCTGGCTTTTCTAGCTTCCCGGCCAGGAGTGGACGGCCGCATTTTTCTTCCGCCCGCCACCACCGGGCAAATCACGGCGGCCCTAAGCACTCCGGGATTCGCGCGTTACCTCCGTTAGACGGATCGGCGGAGCCGGCCTCGCTCAATCCAGCCGTTTGTGAAAGCGATTCGAGCTAACGCCGATGACGGAAACGCCTAGCACGGCCATTGCCAGCATCTGCGGCCAGAGTTCCGAAAATCCCAGGCCCTTGAGGAATATGCCTCTGACGATTTCCATGAAGTAGCGCACGGGATTCAGATAGGTCACCCACTGCACGGCCCGGGGCATGCTGGCGATAGGGAAGGCAAAGCCGTTCAGAAGCAGAGCCGGGAAAAAAAAGAAGAAAGTCGCCATCATCGCCTGCTGTTGCGTTCGCGAGATGGTGGAGATAAAAAGGCCGGTCCCGAGCGTGGTCAGCAGGAAAAGAATCGTGGAAACCAGCAACACCCAGATACTGCCCCGAAATGGCACGAAGAACAAAAATCGCGCGAGCAGGGTAAGGGCCGCCATCTGGACCAGCCCCACGAGCGCGAAGGGGATGGTTTTCCCCAGCATCAGCTCAAGCGGCTGGATAGGGGTGACGATGAGCTGCTCCATCGTGCCGATTTCCTTTTCCCTGACGATAGCCAGCGCGGTGAGCATCAGGGTAACCAGCGCGATGATGTTGACAACCACTCCGGGCACGAAGTAATCCCGGCTTACGAGATTCTCATTGAACCAGACGCGCGTTTGGACATCGATGGAGGGCAAGCTCATGGACACCGGCGGCCCTTCCCCCTCCAGCCGTCCGAGGATTTTTTGATTGAGCCGCGCCCGCTCTTGCCGCGCCGAGTAGAGGCTCACCGTCCGGCGCGCGTATTCCCGCACGATTGACGCCGTATTCGAATTTGCCCCATCCACCAGCAACTGCACGGAAGCGGAATCGCCCCGAAGAACGTCGCGGCCAAAACCGGGAAGCACTTGAACGACGGCCATTACCTCGCCCTGGTCAAGCAGGCGGCCTGCTTCGGTATCGGAATCGGGGAAGCGCGTGATCTCGAAACTGGGAGAGCCCTCGAAACCGGCCCGCAACGCCCGGCTTTCGACCGACCGGTCCGTATCGATCCACGCGATACGCGCGCGCTCCACATCCATGTTGACGGCATAACCAAAAAGAATCGATTGGATGATGGGAGGGCCGATGAGAACGATCCGCATGCGAGGGTCCCGGAAAACCTGACGGAATTCCTTCCGCACGATCTCGACGATCCGTTCCCATTTGACCTTGATCATGCGCGCACCAGTTTCTGATCGAGTCTCCTTGAGGCGACGACGAAGACGATGCCCGCATACAGCGCGAGCAGCAACAGCTGCGGCCACAACAGATCGAGACCCAGATCCTTGAGAAAAATCCCCTTTAGCATCGCGATGAAGTAGCGCGATGGCACGACGTAAGTGGCTACCTGGATGACGCCCGGCATGTTCTCAATGGAGTAAATGAAATCCGAGAGCAGGAAGGACGGCAGAAACGAGGTAAGCAAGCCTGCCTGGTAGGCAAGCACCTGTGTCCGGGCAAGTGCCGAAATCAGCAGTCCCCAGCACAGCGACCCAAACAGGAAGACGAATGCCGAAACCGCCAGAAGGCCAAGGCTGCCGCGCAACGGCACGCCGAAAGCGAAGCGGCCGAGAAGCACGGCGATGACCGTATCCGCGGCGCCGATCGCGAAGAACGCGGCCATCTTACCGAGGACGAGTTCCGCCGGCCGCACCGGAGTGGACAGCAGCAACTCCATGTTGCCGAGCTCCCATTCGCGGGCAATGGTGAGTGAGGTAAGCAGCGCCGCGATCACCTGCAAGATCACCGCGATCAGCCCAGGCACAATGAAATTCTTCGACTTCAGTTCGCTGTTGTACCAGACGCGGGATTCCAAATTGACGGGTGCGCGCAGCGGCCCGCTTCCATGCGCGCTGGCGAAAGCAGCTTGCACGCGCGCGCCGTAGCCGGAGATGACACCCTGGGCATAGGCAATCGCAAGGCTGGCCGTGTTGGAATCGCCGCCATCCACCAGCACCTGGAGATCCGCCGTTTCCCCGCGCAGAATACGGCGCGAGAAATCGGCCGGGATCACCACCGCTATCAGGACGCTTCCCTGATCGATCGCCCGTTCGATGGGAGGGTAGCCCGACACCACATCCACCACATCGAAGAAGCGGGAGCCCCGGAAGGAGGCGATCAGATCCCGGCTCTCGACCGACGGGCCGGCGTCGTAGATCAGGGTGGGCACGCGATCCACATCAAGCGAGAGCGCGTACCCGAACAGCAAGAGCATGATCACCGGCACGGCCAGCGCCATGATGAGGCTTCGGGGATCCCGGAAGATATGCAGGAACTCCTTGCGCGCCATCGCTCTGGTTCGGCGGAAGCTGATCATTGCTTGCGCTCCTCCGCCTCGATAAGACCGACAAAAACATCTTCCATGGAAGCTTCAATGCGCTCGAGACTCAGTACTTCAATCGCCGCGGCGCTCAGGCTCCGCCGAATCGAGGAGGCGGCGCGCCCGGCATCCCTTACGCGAACGTGCAGGCCGCCACCAAAGACCGCGGCGTTTTCAACCTCCGGGTCTCGCGCGAGCGCATCCATTGCGCCGGCTAGATCGCTTACTTCGAGATGCATGAGCGCGAAACCGCCGAGATCCCGTTTCAGGTCCGGCGGCGCGCCGAGAGCGATCACGGCGCCGCGATACATCAAGGCGAGGCGATCGCAATGCTCCGCTTCATCCATGTAGTGCGTGGTGACAAAAACAGTGATCCCGTGCGCGGAGAGCTGATGGATCAGATCCCAGAAGTCCCGGCGGGCAATGGGATCGACGCCGGAGGTCGGTTCGTCCAGAAAAAGGACGGGCGGCTCATGAAGAATGGCGCAGCCAAGGGCCAGCCGCTGCTTGAAGCCGCCGGGCAGCAGCCGCGTGAGCGTCTCGCGCCGTTCCGCCAAGCCTGAGAGATCGAGAGCGAAAGCTTTGCGGCCAGGGCGCGATTCGCGGGGCACTCCATAAATACCGCTGAAGAAATCGATATTCTCTTCGACGGTGAGATCGTCGTAGAGCGAGAATTTCTGAGACATGTAGCCGATGCTGAGCTTCACCCGTTCCGGCTCGCGCGCCACGTCGAAGCCCGCGACCGTCGCCGTCCCCGCCGTGGGCGTCAGCAGTCCGCAGAGAATACGAATGGCGGTGGATTTGCCCGCTCCGTTCGGGCCCAGAAAACCGAAGATCTCGCCGCGCTTCACTTCAAGGGATACGTTATTCACCGCGGTAAAGTCTCCAAACCGTTTGGTGAGGTTCCGCGTGGCGACGGAATAAGCGGCGCTGGGCGTGGTCATCGCGCTCCTCCGGCCGGGGCGCGAAGCTCCCCGCTCTCCGCCTGGCGAACCAGGGCGATGAAAACTTCCTCGAGCGAGGGGAGCGTCTGCCGCACGGATACATCCGATTGCCCGGAGGCTTCGAGAACGCGGGCGATCTCCGCGCCGGCGGCGCCATTTTCCTGTACGAACACCCGCAAAGTTCCGGCGGAAAACTCGGCGCTCAGCACATCCGGCCGCGCGGCCATCAACTCTCGCGCCCGAGGCGGATCGCCGCAGGCGATGGTGTAGCAGAACCGTTCCATCCGCGAGCGGATCTCTTGAGGCGCGTCTTCGCGGATAAGGCGTCCCTTGTACAACAGGCCCACGCGATTGCAGCGCTCCGCTTCGTCGAGATAAGCCGTGGTGAGCAGCACGGTGAGTCCGTCGCGAACAAGCCGGTAGAGAATTTCCCAGAAATCGCGGCGCGAGACGGGGTCGACTCCATTGGTGGGCTCGTCCAGAAAGAGCACATCCGGCCGGTGGAGCAGCGTGGACATGAGCGCGAGCTTCTGTTTCATCCCGCCCGAGAGCTTCCCCGCGAGGCGTTTACGGAAAGGCTCCATTCGTGTCATGCGGAGAAGTTCCGCCATCAAGCCGTCGCGCCCGCTCCCCAGGACGCCATAGATCTCGGCGTAAAAGAACAGATTTTCTTCGACGCTCAAATCCTCATAGAGACCGAAGCGCTGGGGCATGTAGCCGATACGGTCGCGGACGGCGTGCGGATTCCGCGCGGGGTTGACGCCATCGAGAAGCGCGGCCCCGGTGTGGGGATCGAGCAAACCGCAGAACAGACGGAGCGTGGTCGTCTTTCCCGCCCCATCCGGACCCACCAGGCCGTAGATTTCGCCCTTGGGAATGCGCAGGTTGAGGCCGTCCACCGCGGTGAGCGCGCCAAAGCGGCGGGTGAGGCCGCGGGCTTCAATCATCGGAGATGGCGTGGCTATTTTCATGTGGCGCTCAAGACGCTCTCGGCTATCGCGGCGCGTTTACGGCAAGTAACGGGATAAATGCGTCGGCGGGCATATTGACCTTCCAGGCTCCATCCGGATTCGGGAGGTCGATTTTCACACGGTAGACCAGCTTCATGCGCTCCTCTTCCGTCTGAATTTGCTTGGGCGTGAATTCCGCCTCCGAGGAAATAAACGAGAGCCGGCCCTCAAAACGCCGGCCAGGGTAGGAATCCGTCTCCACCTCCACGGTGGAACCAATCTGAACCCGGCCAAGATACTGCTGCCCGACGTAGCCGCGCAGCCAAGGCCGCGCCAGCTCCGCGATGGTGACAATCGTTGTGCCAGCCGCCAGTACTTCACCCACTTCGGCGGATTTCACCAGGACAACGCCATCCACGGGAGACGGAGCGATGGATTCGGCAAGCTGCGTCTCGCTCAGTTTGAGGCTGGCGCGCGCCTGTTCGATCTCGGCAAGCCGGGCGGCTTTCTCCTGCTGGAGCCGGGTGGAATCGAAGCGTCCCGCTTCGGTGGCATGAAGAGCGGCTTTGGCGCGCTCCACCTGAGCCCGCGCCGTCTCAATCGTCTCGACGCGAGCGCCCTCGTCAACAAGCGCCTGGCGTTCGAGAGCCTGGCGCGCGGCCGCGTGAGTCGCCTCGAAGGCGGCTTTCGCGCGGTCTCGGTCCGCCGCTGAAATATCCTCGCTGGCATAGAGGATCTCGGCCCGCTTCCAATCCGCTTCCGCGCGCCCGGCCTCGGCGGTCATTTGCGCGGCGAAGGCTCGCGCCTGTTCCTTCTCCTGCGTACGAGACCCCGCCAGAAGCTCATTCAATTGCGCTTCGGCCGCCGCCAGCTCCGAGCGCCGCTGCTTTATCGCTCCCGCAAGACTTTGCGCCTGAAATTCAATGGCGCTCCCCTGCTGGCGCAACCTTGATTCGGCGGCATCGAGGGCGGCTTCGGCCATCCGTTTCCGGCTTTCGAGTTGCGCGGTATCGAGACGCCCGATGACTTGTCCGGACTTCACGGTATCCCCCTCGGCGGCCATGAGTTCGACAAGCTGGCCGGGAGTCCGGAACGCGATATGGATCTCGGTTTGCTCGATATTTCCGGAAATTTTGATGACATTCCGCTGCTCCTGCCGGCGGAATCCGAACCACCAGGTGGCAACCGCCACGGCGGCGAGAAGAAGCAGTGTTGCTAAAATCCATTTACGACTCATCGCGGGTTAGCCCCTCCTGGCTGCTGGCTGCTTCCCTATGGCAGGGCGCGGCTGACATCTCCCAAGGCTTCGGCATAATCGATACGCGCCGCGTTATAGCGGTAGAGCGAATCGATGCTGCCGCTGCGCGCCTGCTCAACGCTGGTTTGCGCACGGGCAATCTCGAGGCTGTTCGCGACGCCCGCGCGGTAGCGGCGGCGCGCCTGTTCGAGCTCCAGCTCGGCCTGCTGGAGAGTGGCGCGAGAGACAAGCACCAATTCCCTGGTGGAATCGAGAGCATCCGCCGCCAGCCGCAGTTCGAGTTCCATCTGCCGCTTGAGATCGCGCGCGCGGAGTTCTTCTTCGCGGAGACGGGCGTTCGCTTCCGCCCGGCGGGCGTCGCGGCGGCCGCCGTCGAAAACCGGGATCCGCACCTGGACGCCCACCGCCCGCGTGGGTAATGAGTGGCTGGGCGAACTGCCGCTTGCGCCATAATCTCCGAAAGCCGCGATGCTCGGCGCGCGCTCCCAAGCCGCCGCGCCACGGAGCGCGCGGGCGTTCTTGAGCCGCGCCTGCTGGCCCTTCCAATCCGCGCGGGTATTTTCCGCCAGCTCGAGGGCGGCCGCGAGTGCCCGCTCATCCGCTTCGCCCGTTTCCGGCGGCAGGGGGAGCGAATCCCCGAGGCGGATGGGCTGTTCCATGGAAATCCCAATCAGTCTTTGCAACTGAAGGTTCGCCGCCCGCATTTCGTTCTCCCGGAGCAGCAGGGCGTTCTCGGCTTGGCTTCGCAGCACCGCGGCGCGGGTGACTTCAAGTGCGATTCCCGTACCCGCCTCCTTTTGCCGCCGGGCGAGCCCTTCGAGATCCCGCGCGAGCGCGAGGTTTGCCCTGGCCGCTTCCTCCTGCGCCCGCGCGCGCAGCGCGCCATAGTACGCCTTCGCCACCGCGGCCATCGTGCTCTGGCGGATGGCTGCCTCTTCCGCCTGGGCCGCGCTCACCCCCTCGCGCGCGGCCTGATAGCGCCGGATGGCGCTCATGCTGAAGAGGGTTTGTGTCGCGGAAAGGCGGGCGTCGAACACGTCGAACGGCCCGACAAAACGGGGCTGCTCAAACCCCGGCACGGGCACCGAGATCTGGATGCCGAAAGCCTGCAGATTACGGGTTTGGCTCGATTGTGAAACTGCGCCATCCAGGTTCGGCAGCAGATCGGCACGCGCCTGGCGGCCGCGCGCTTTCGCCTCCTCCACCATTTCCGAGGCGATGGCGACGCGTGCGTTGCCATCGGGAGCAAGGGCAAAATCCACGGCCCGGCGCAGACTCAATTCCACTGGGGGGGACGTATTTTGCGATGCCACCGGATTCTGTCCCCGCATTGAGAACGCGAGAAACAGGAGGAGCGCGGCCAGCACGATCCATTGCGCCGCCACCCAAAGCCGGCTGAATGGAAACCGCTCTTCATCCTTGGGTTTCGTCATCGGGCTCCTCTCCGGCGCTTTCCACGGACTGTCTGAACTGTATGAGCAGATCTCGCAGGCTTCGCTTCTCCGCTCGCTTCAGGCCCTTGAGAAGGCGTCTCGTCGTCTGGAAGTGGCCCGGCAGCATCACGGCAAACAGCGCTTCCCCCGCGGGTGTCGTCTTCGCCAGCTTGACGCGCCGGTCTTGCGTGGCATCCACGCGCTCGGCCAAGCCGCGCTTCACCAGGCTGTCCATCACACCGGTTATGTTCGCCTTGCTTACCAGCAAGAGCCTGCCAAGTTGCGACAGACGGCAGCCGGTTTCCCGGTAGACAGGCTGGTTCAGAATCATCAGCATGTTGAACGCGGCCAGGCTCAGATTGAAGCGGTGCAGGCGGCGATTGATACGCGAGGCGAAGGCATCGTAGGCGGATACCAGCGAGAACATGGTCTCGAAGGTATCCGCGTCAAAATCCGGTTGATTCGCGTACATGAATCCAGCCGCTTCGCGGTAAAACTCGGCACGGCTCAACTCGGAGGTTTCGGCGGAGGACGGCATCTCTAGTTGAAGTATGTCAGTTTTTTCATGTATCATCAATAGCTAAATAATAAAGTGCATAACTAATTTAACCTCCTTGCCTTCCGTCTGCTGAAACATCGGGCCCTGGCCACGCGATAAAATCCTCATGGAGGTTCAATCGATGACAAGCATTCTGGCGCGAAGAGAATTTCTGGCGGCGGGCGCCGCTGGCGCGGCGGCGGTTTCAGCCGCGCCAGCCACCGCGAAGCCGGCTGTCTCTCTGCCCGTTCCCGGACGCCTTCCCGTTCTGCTGTTCTCGAAGCACCTGCACTGGGCGAATTTCGAGACCTGCGCCGAGATCCTTCGTGAAATCGGCGCCGAGGGCATCGACCTCACCGTGCGCAAGGGTGGGCATATCGAGCCTGAACGCGTTCGCGAGGAATTGCCGCGGGCGGTGGAAATTTTCCGCAAGGCTGGAACTCCGGTCGGAATGATCACCACCGATATCCGGACCGCCGATACGCCCCACACGCGCTCGATCCTTGAAACCGCGAAAGTGCTCGGGATCACGCACTATCGCTGGGGCGGCTTCACGTATTCCAGGGACAAGCCGATTCCGGAGCAGCTTAAAGCCTTCAAGCCTGAAATCCACGAACTGGCGAGGCTCAACGCCGGCCTGGGAATGACGGCGATGTACCACATCCATTCGGGCTTTAACCAGATGGGAGCCTGCGTGTGGGATCTGTGGGAACTGATTCGCGATGAGGACGCGAACGCGGTGTCGTTCAACTACGACATCGGCCATGCCACCGTGGAAGGCGGTTTCGGCGGATGGGTGACCACGATGCGTCTCGCGCTGCCCCACACGCGGGGTACGGCGGTGAAGGATTTTTATTGGGAGAAAAACTCTAAAGGGGAATGGCGGCCCCGCTGGTGTCCGCTGGGCGAGGGCATGGTGAATTGGGCGGGCTATTTCCACGAACTTAAGAACGCGGTTGCGCCACTGCCGTTGCAAGTGCATCTCGAATTTAACGAATTAGGCGCGGCCGCGCACGGGCGCAAGCAACTCGATATGCCGCGCGAGCGCGTGATTGCAATGCTCAAGCGCGACGTGACCAAGGTGAAGGAACTGCGCGCGAACGCCGGTCTCGGTTCCTGAGGAAGCTACGGCAGCCTGCGGACCTTGATGTTACGGAAAGCGACGCCGCTGCCGTGCTCCTGCAGCACGATGTGGCCCTCGCGGCTGGCTCCGTAGCGGGCATCGCCTTTATATTTGCTTTGCGCGACCCAATCCTTGAACTGTTGTGAATCGAGCGAGAAGGCAAGCACTTTTTCTCCGTTTAGCCACTGCTCCACCATGCCGTGATTCACGAGAATTTTAAGGTGGTTCCATTGGCCCGCCGGATGAAGCGTTTTCGCCCCCGGCGCCGCCACATCGTAGATACCCGCCGTTTTGCGGTTATCCTGTTTGGCGTCCGCGTGGGTCTGGTCGTCGATCAGTTGATATTCAAGCCCGAAGGCGGAGAGCGAGTTCGCGGGCGTATTCGCTTCCACCACCAGGTACTTGACGCCGCTGTTGCCCCCGGGCTCCAGGCACCAATCGGCGGCGAACTCGAAATCCTGGAAAACTTCCCGGCTCACGAGGTCCCCGCCGGCACGGCCGCCTCGCCCGTCGCCTTCGGCGTGAAACAAGGCGCCGTGATCGATTCTCCAGCCCTCGCTCGGAAACCCGCCGGCGTGAAACCGCCGCCACGCCTGTGTGTTCGAGCCGTCGAACATTGATACCCAGCCAGAGGCGCGCTCCGCGCCGGTGAGCGGATGGAAGACAGCGCCTTCCACGCCGCACCAGGAAGCTCCGTGAAGCAGGCAGGCGGACGGCAGGAGCAGCAGAGCGAAGAGCGGACCCTGGAACAAACGGCGGAGGAGTCGCTGGCGCATGGCGGCGGAAAGCATAGCTCGATCCTAACAAACTCCCCTTTACCCCGCGCCGCGGCCGGGGCGCTCCCTTTACCCGCCGCGGGGAGTTGCAGTAGACTGCCGTTGTCATGTCACGCTTTCTCTCCTGCGCTCTCCTCTGCGTGCTCTGTCTCGTCCGGCCGGCGTGCGCCGCGGACCCGCCTGAGTTCAAGGAAAGCAACATCGTCACCGGATTGAAGATGGGTTACCAACTGGTACTGGCCGATCTCAACCGCGACGGCAAACTGGACGTGATCGTCGTGGATGAGCTTTCGAACGAGCTTGCCTGGTATGAGAACCCCGGCTGGTGGCGTCACGTTCTGGCGCGCGATGTGCCCCGCACAATCAATCTCGATTGCCAGGACCTCGACGGAGACGGCATCCCGGAAATCGCGATGGCCCATCACTTCGAAACCAATCCGGACCGCAGTGAGGGCACGGTGCTGCTGCTGGAGCACTCGGGAGACCCGCGCGAGCCCTGGAAGAAGACGGAGATTGACCGCGTGCCCACGGCACATCGCCTCCGGTGGATCCCCGTGGAAAAAGGCAAGGCTCCCTGGCTGCTGGTGGCGCCACTCGTCGGAGCTAAAACCTACGCACCTAAGTACACCGGCATCGCGCCGATTTACGCCTACCGTCCTGGTGAGTGGAAGCGCATGACGGTTTCGAACCAACTGCGCGGCGTGCTCCACAGTATCGCTCCGGTGGAATGGAAACGGGGGGAATGGCAGTTGCTTACGGCGAGCTTCGACGGCATTCAGCGCCTTGTACCGCGCCCTCGCGGCACCTGGAAACACATTCCGGTGGGCGCGGGAAATCCGGAAACCTGCCCCAAATGCGGGAGCAGCGAAGTCAAAATGGGCACGCTCGGCAAACAGCGCTTTCTGGCCACCATCGAGCCCTGGCACGGCAATCAGATCGTGGTTTATCTCGAACGCAAGGGGCTCTGGCGGCGCATCGTGCTCGACGACGGGCTGTTGAACGGGCACGCGCTGGCGGTGGGGGATCTCAATGGCGATGGCCGGGACGAGATCGTGAGCGGCTTTCGCGGCAAGGGCTTCCGTGTCACCGTATATACGGCGAGCGACGCGGCGGGTGAACGATGGGAGCACACAGTGCTGAACAGCGGGGGCGTAGCGGGCGCGGATTGCAAGATTGCCGACATGAACGGCGACCAGCGCCCGGATGTGGTCTGCTCCGGTGCTTCAACGGGCAATGTGATGTTGTTCGAGAACAAGGGGAGCCGGTAGGTGTCACGGGGGGCCAGCGGCGGTCGGCGCCGCTTCATCCAGAGCTGCTTGAGTCTGCCGCTGCTGGCCGCGGGCTGCGGCCTGAAGCCCGGCGGCGAAGCCCAATCAAAATACTTCCCCGCTCTTCATTCGCTGTTCGCGAAGGAATGGGAATTCCGGCTGCGCGCGGACCCGCTCTTTGCTACTTCCACCGGGCGGATGGATTGGAACGACAAATTGCCTGAGTTCGGGCTTGCCGCCGCGAAGCGCTCCCATGATTTCTACAAGACGCTTCTTTCCGCTCTCGATACCATCCCCATCGAGCTTCTCGGCGGCATGGACAGGGTCAGTTACGACGTCTTCCGCGTGGAAGGACAGCATAACGTGGATTCATTCGAGACGGGCGGCTACCTGATGCCGGTGAATTCCGACTCCGGTTTCCACATGTATTTCCCGCGGATTGGCGAGGAGGTTCCTCTTGAAAATTCGCGGGATTACGAAAATCTGATCGCTCGTCTGCGCGGCTGGCCCGAGGCGGTGGATGGAATCATCGAGGTGCTGCGGGAGGGCATGAAGCGGGGCTTCACGCCGTCGGCCGTGACGATGCAAGGCATCGAGGAAACGATGGCCGCCTATATGTCTGGGCAGCCCCGAGAAAGCACATTCCTGACGCCTTTCAAGAATTTTCCCGCCGGAGTTCCGGCCGCGGAGCAGCCCCGGCTTCGCGCCGAGGGAGAGCGGGCCGTCGCCGAGGCGGTGATTCTGGGCTACCGCGGGCTTTACGAATTCTTCGTGAAGGAGTATCTGCCGGGCTGCCGCCGGACGATAGCGGCCCGCGATCTCCCGAACGGCGAGGATTTTTACGAGCGAGAGGTGCGCTACTACACGACGCTCTCCGATTCACCGGAGGAGATCCACGAGACCGGGCTCCGCGAGGTGGAGCGCCTCGGAGGAGAAATGGAGCGGGCCATCGCGAAGACCGGATTCCGTGGGTCCCTCGCGGAATTCCTCAAGTTTCTGCGAACGGACCGACGCTTCTACGCGAAATCGGCCGAGGAACTCCTCTGGCGCGCTTCATGGATCGCCAAAAGGATGGATGGCCGGCTCCCCTCCTTCTTTGGCCGCTTGCCGCGCCAGCCCTACACCGTGGAAGCGGTGCCCGATGCCATCGCCCCTAAGTACACCAGCGGGCGCTATGTTCCAGCACCGGCCGGAGGAACCAAAGCCGGCATTTATTGGGTGAACACCTACGCACTCGAGACGCGTCCGCTCTATACACAGGAGGCGCTGACTCTCCACGAATCCGTGCCGGGGCACCATCTCCAGATCGCGCTAGCCGCGGAAATGGAAGGGCTGCCGCCGTTTCGCCGCTTTGCGTATTTCTCCGCGTTTGGCGAGGGCTGGGGGCTCTACTCCGAATACCTCGGCAAGGAAGCGGGATTTTACACGGACGCCTACTCGGAGTTCGGACGCCTGACCTACGAGATGTGGCGCGCCTGCCGCCTGGTGGTGGATACCGGAGTGCACTGGAAAGGCTGGAGCCGGGAGCGGGTGATCGATTACCTGGCGGCACGCACGGCGCTGCCAATGCACGAATGCATCACGGAGGCGGATCGCTATATTTCCTGGCCGGGGCAGGCTCTCGCCTACAAACTCGGCGAGATTACGATCCGCGAGCTTCGCGCGAAAGCGGAACGCGAACTGGGCACGCGCTTCGATATCCGCGGCTTCCACGACGCCGTACTGGCGAACGGGGCGGTTCCCCTCACAACGCTGCGGCGGGTTATTGATGAATACATAGCGGGCCAGCCTCGAAACCAGGCGGGCGGGGTGCCATGAACAAAATGAAGATGTGACGCTTTCGTTCGTGCTCAGGATTTCGGCTTCGCGGCTTCCGCCTTCTTCGACGGGGCGGCTTGCGCCTCATCGATGGATTTATCAAAGTGCAGATTCAGCACGGCCTTATCGCGCGGATCATAGGTGCTGAGCTTTTTGGTTTCGGAATTACGTCCCCGGAAACGCGCGCGCACTTCGTAGTCGTCGGCCTTGATCACGCCATCGAACATATACCGCCCGTCGTCCTTGGTAACGAACGATTTCGCGGCCTTGGTCTTCAGATTGGTGAGCGTGACGATGGCGCCGCCGATGGGGTTGTCGCGTGAATCCCGGACGAAGCCGCGGAGTTCGCGGGACGGTTGATCCTTCGGGTTCACTTCGGGAAGTTTCTTGAAGAAACCCGGACCGGTATCGCGCTGATAGACGTCCTTGGTATTTCCTTGCGTGAATGCCATTTGGAGCAGGCAAAACACGGAAACGAATAAAATAGCGATACGGAGCATGCGACTACCCCCTGGTTTCAGCTTACTATCAAGAGATATCGCTTGGGCTCGCCGGGGTTACACGAAAGCGCCGCCGGCCGTGCATTCGTTCGGGATTCCAAGCCATTGGTATGCCGCGTAAGATTGAATCTCCGATGATCGCGGGCCCGGCCGGCCGCTTGGAAGCACTGCTCGAAGAACCGGAAGGGGGCGCTCCGCTGCATGCCGTGGTGGTCTGCCATCCGCACCCGCTGCACGGCGGCACGATGCACAACAAGGTGGTCTACCGGCTGGCTCGCGGACTTCGGCACACACGCGCGGTGGTTCTTCGCTTCAACTTCCGGGGGGTCAACCTTAGCGAGGGGCAATTCGATCATGGCGTCGGTGAAGTCGCGGATGCCCGCGCGGCCCTCGACTTTCTGCGCCAGAGCTACCCGCAACTTCCGTACGGCCTGGCCGGCTTTTCGTTCGGATCGAGAGTGGCGCTTCGCCTCGGATGCGAGGCCGGTTTAGCGGTGAGCCGCGTGATCGCCGTGGGGTATCCCACGCGCTGGCCGGATCTCGACGAATTGCCCGCCTGCACACGGGAAAAGATCTTCATCCAAAGCACCCACGACCAGTACGGCCCCATTGATTCCCTGCGGAAACTGGTGGAATCTCTGCCGGCGCCGAAGGCTCTTTATGAAGTGGAGGCGCGGGACCATTTCTTCGCCGGCGGGCTGGATGCTTTCGAACGCGTCGTTGAGGAAATGGTGTGGGATGGACGCGCGCAAAGCGTGTAGCAATCGCCCGTTTAATTGAGAGACGCGCCGTACTGAAGTTCCTGCTTAAGCAGCGACAGGGCACGCGCGCCGATCAATCCCGCGACGTCGTCCAGGAGATCCGGAATATTCTCCGGTTCGACGAGAATTTCCTGGCGTACCACGCCGTCGTCTTCTCCATCCAATGGAGAGTGCATTGCGTGAAGGAGCGCCGTGGCCGGTTGATATTCACGGAAGCGCGCGTACGAAAGGATAGCCGGATCGATCTCGGAATTTACGCTCTCGGCGTGACAGAGTACGAGTTCGAAGCTGCCTTCATTCAAACGATCCACGGCATCTACGGTCGTAGTAGAGTGAGTAACTTCGTATCCGCCCGCTTCAAGCACGGCCGTCAAAGTCATTCGGCTGGTGTCGTCGTTGTCAATTAACAGAATTCTGGCGAGTGACCGCGCGGAGGTATGAGGGATTTCGAAATGGCGTTGGGACATAGTGGCCTTCACAGTCTTCCTGGAGCCCCGTAGCCGGGGCGCTCTGCGTATGTGTCAAGCAACATCATCAAGCGCCTGGCGACAAACGCTCGCGACATTCGGTCCGAAAATGGACCTCTACTAAACTCCCACGTCAGAGTACTACTGTTGTAAGTTTTTCCGCTTCCCTCACGCGATGCGCGGTGAGGATTGAATGCGGTGTCCGTTCGGATGCGGACAGGCTGTTCCTGATTCTGATTATCCGTCAATTTCCCGATTTTGAAATACCCTTGTGAAGATTATTTTCAAATTCTGTAGTTGGCGCGTGACAGAAAACGTTTCGTCTAATTTTTCTTTAGAGAGAAAGCTAAGAATTTCAGAATCGGCTCGCACACTTGCCTCGAAGTCTCCCTCTTCCCGCCATGCTTTCATGGCCTTGGCCTGGACGATACGGTAGGCTTCTTCGCGGAGCATCCCGGCGCTGGTCAGATCGAGCAGTAACTGGCCGGAAAACACAAGGCCGTGCGTGCTTTCCAGATTCCGGCGCATTCGCTCCGGAAAGACGCTGAGGTCCCGGACGAGCGATACCGTTTTTTCAAGGAGATAATCGGCCAGAATCGTGGAATCGGGGAGGATCACGCGCTCCACGGAAGAATGAGAGATATCGCGTTCATGCCAGAGCGCGTTGTTCTCAAACGCGGCTTCCGCGTTCGCCCGCACCACGCGCGCCAAACCGCAGATCTGCTCGCTCGTCACGGGATTCCGCTTGTGAGGCATGGCGGAACTGCCCTTTTGCTTCTTTCCGAAGCCCTCTTCCGCCTCTCGCACTTCGGTGCGCTGCAGATGCCGCACTTCGAGCGCGATCTTTTCGCAGAGCGAAGCGATAAGCGCCATGACGGAGACATAGTGCGCATGGCGGTCGCGCGATATAACCTGCGAGGAAATCGCCACGGGGTTCAGGCCGAGTCGATCGCAGATCCGCACTTCCGCCTCGGGGCTGATATGGCCGAATGTGCCCACCGCGCCGGAGAATTTACCGACCCGGAGTTCCTCGGCGGCCGCGTTCAGGCGAGCCAGGTTACGGACGGCCTCGTCATACCAGAGAGCGAGCTTCAGCCCGAAGGTGATGGGCTCGGCATGCACTCCATGGGTTCGGCCGATCTGGACAGTGTCCTTAAATTCGAACGCCCGCTCTCGCAGGACCTCAATCAGCGCCTTGAGATCCTCGCGGATAATGGAACTGGCCTGTTTGAGCTGGAGGGATTGAGCAGTATCTACTACATCATTAGAGGTTAAACCGTAATGCAGCCAGCGTGAATCATCCGCGAAACCGGCTTCAGCCATTTTTTCCGCGACGCATGTCGTAAATGCAATCACATCGTGCCGCACCTCGGCCTCGATCGCCGGGATGCGTTCGACATCCACATCCGCGTGCGCGCGAAGATTCGCGGCGGCGGTGGCGGGAACAACCCCAAGCTCCGAGAGTGCTTCGCTTGCCGCCAGTTCCACCTCAAGCCAGCAGCGGTACTTATTTTCGTCGCTCCAGATCGCGCCCATGGCGGCGCGTGTATAGCGTGCGATCATCCGTGAATCTCCTCCATCGTGGTTCTGGCGCGGCTCGCCGGGCGCAACAAGAACTTCTCGCCATTGCGTTGATTGCCGCTTCGCTTGCTCCCAGGGCCGGCAGCCGGAAGCCCAGCCTCAACGCACTGATTTTCTTTGGCCGCCGCTATTATTTTCGAACAAGTCCGCGTGGCGGCCCGAAGATAGATGATCTCAGGCCGCTTCCGTATCCGGCAAACCGCCGCTCCGCCGGAACTGCGGCGGGCGGCAACCCGCGCGGCGCCGGCTCCGCAAGACGGCCAGGCACCGGTAAGCGGACGCCCGCGGGCTTCGACGCTACAATCAAAGTTTATGTCTCTACTGGTAGTTGGTTCCGTCGCATACGACGGCATTGAAACCCCGCACGGGAAGGTGGATCGCATTCTGGGCGGCGCGGCCACGTATATTGCTCTCGCGGCCAGCTTTTTCACCAAGCCCCGCATCGTTGCGGTGGTGGGCGACGATTTCGACCCCGGCGATGAGGAGTTTCTGAGATCGCGCGGCGCGGATCTGGAGGGGCTGGAGCGGGTCCCGGGCAAGTGCTTTTTCTGGCGGGGCGTGTACTCCGAGGACATGAATTCCCGAAGTACCCTGCGGACGGACTTGAACGTGTTCGCGGGCTTCGACCCGAAAGTCCCGGAAAGCTATCGCGGCACTCCCTACCTGATGCTGGGCAATATCCAACCTTCCCTGCAGGCGAACGTGCAGCGCCAGATGACGAACCTCCACGCCGTGGGCGGGGACACCATGGACTATTGGATTAACGATTTCCGGGAGGAACTGGCCGCCACGATCCGCAACTGGGGGCTTTTGCTGGTGAACGACAGCGAGGCGCGCGCCCTCACGGGGGAATCCAATTTGAAGATCGCCGCGCGGTGCATCCACGAAATGGGTCCCAAATGGGTGATTATCAAGCGGGGCGAATATGGCGCGCTGCTCTTCGAACGGGGGCAGGAACATTTCGTGGCTCCCGGCTATTTGCTCGATCAGGTGGTTGACCCGACGGGCGCGGGGGATTGCTTCGCCGGCGGCGTTTTCGGCTATCTCGCCAGCGAAGACGGCGCGGGAGACCCGGCTGTCCCGGATCCTCTGCGATTGCGGCGCGCGGTGATCTACGGCTCCGTCATGGGCAGTTTCTGCTGCGAACGTTTCGGCGTGGAACGATTCAAAACGCTCACTCGCGAGGACGTGGATGCACGATTCGAGGAATTCCGCCGCTTTACTTCCTTCTAAACACGACGGGGTATTCGCCGGCCGGAGGGCAATCCAGCCTGGCGATCGCTGCTAACCCGCGCCCGAGTATAACTGATGGTTTCCCGCATAAAGCAGCAGCCGGCAAGTTCATGGCGCGCCACGCTCGGAGTGGCGGCCTTGCTCGCCCTGCTCGCGGCGTCGGCAACGTGGTGGGTATACGCGCAAGGCTACACGCTCTACTATGGTGATGCGCAGGCTCATCTGAATATCGCACGCCGGGTGCTTGACAGCCGAACTCCCGGAGTGGCCCAAATCGGAACGGTGTGGCTGCCCCTGCCGCACCTGCTGATGATGCCGCTCGCCGAGAAGGACGCCCTATGGTCCAACGGCCTGGCGGGCGCCATCCCCATAAGCGTGTGCTATTGGCTCGGCGTCCTCTTGTTCTACCTCGCCCTCAGCCGCTTGTTCCGAAGCTCCTGGGCGGGGCTGGCGGGCGCGGGCGCGATCGCTCTGAATCCGAACCTGCTCTACCTGCAAGCGACGCCCATGACGGAGGGGCTCTTCCTGGCGGCGCTCGGCGGCATTCTCTATGCGTGTACGCGCTTCGGCGAGAAACCGGGGTTCGGCTGGTGCCTCCTTGCCGCCATCACCTCTCTAGCGGCCGCGATGACGCGGTATGACGGCTGGTTTCTGCTTCCATTTGTCGCCCTGTTCCTCCTATGGAAGGGCGGACGGCGGCGCTGGATATACACAGCGGCATTCTGTGTTCTGGCGGGCGCGGGACCGCTCTGGTGGCTTGGGCATAACTGGTGGTTCTGGGGCGATGCTCTCGAGTTCTATCGCGGGCCGTATTCCGCGAAAGCGATTTATGCCAGACAGCTAGCGGCGGGCATGGCGCCATACCCCGCCGATGGAAACTGGACGGAGACCGCCCGCTACTACCTCACCGCCGCAAGGCTGGTTTCCGGGTGGCCGCTGGCCGTGCTAGGGCTTGCGGGCGCTCTTTTTTCCGCCGTGCGCGGGCCCCGGTGGACAGTGGCGCTGCTGTTGCTGCCCGCGGCGTTCTACATCCTGAGCATGCACCACGGCGGCACACCCATTTTCGTGCCATCCCTGTGGCCTCATGCCCACTACAACACGCGCTATGGCCTGGCGCTGCTGCCCGTGCTCGGCCTGGGCATCGCGGCTTTGGGAGCACTGCCGCGCGGGAGGTGGCGGCCCTGGGTAACGCTCGCGGCGCTCGCCGCTGTTTCGCTGCCCTGGCTGATATCGCCCTCGCCCGAAAGCTGGATCTGCTGGAAAGAAAGCGAAGCCAACAGCCGCGCGCGGCGGGAATGGCTGGCGCGGACCGCCAGCTATATGAAAAAAGTGTATGTGCCGGGGAGCGGAATCCTGCTGAGCTTTGGAGACCTGACGGGCGTGCTCGAATTCGCGGATATCCCTCTTTATGAGTCCTTGCACGAGGACAACCACCCGTTGTTCGAGGGCGCCACGAGGAAACCTCAATTTTTCCTTCACGAAGAGTGGGCGCTGTGCCAAGCTGGCGATGAAGTGGCCCGGGCCATGGTGAGAGCAAAGCGCGCGGGAGTGCCGGTGGACATTGAGCGGCAGATCCGCGTGGAAAATTCGAGGCCGGTCGAGATCTGGAAACGTCAAAGTGATTTTGCGCCCGCGGATCTCTCCCGGCCGCTCCGGCTGCCCGCCGCTCTGGCAGGGCTCGATCTCCCAGGCTGGGCGAAGCATGGAGAAAGTAGCGGCGGCTTGGAGCCGGACGATACCGCGACGGAG